>CAMYYF010000226.1:0-2997 GCA_947303375.1 uncultured Lachnospiraceae bacterium | reverse complement strand
CAAAGAACCGATATCCCGGCTTTCTACGCCGAGTGGTTTTCAAACAGAATAAAAGAAGGATTTGTCTTGGTCAGAAACCCATATAATCCGAGTCAGGTGAGTAAATACAAACTTGATCCGTCCGTTGTTGACGTGATAGGATTTTGCACCAAGAATCCGGCACCCATGTTTCCGTACATGGATTTAATAAAGGATTTCGGTCAGTATTGGTTTGTGACACTGACTCCCTACGGAAGAGATATTGAGCCGAATGTACCCGATAAACATCAGCTCATAAAAGATATTAAAAAGTTATCGGATATGGTGGGAGTGAATTCCGTGGGATGGAGATATGATCCGATTTTTCTTTCCGAAAAATATACATCGGAGTATCATTTACATGCATTCGGACAAATAGCGGAAAGTCTTAAAGGATACACTGATACCGTGGTAATCAGTTTTATAGATCTTTATCCGAAGGTCAGAAAAAACTTTCCCGAAGCAATAGAGGTATCAAAAGAAGACAGAATAACTCTCGGAAAAGAAATCATTAAGATTGCTTCCGAATGCGGAATGACGGTTAAGCCTTGTGCGGAAGGCGATGAACTAGCCAAGTACGGAGCTGACTGCAGCGGCTGCATGAAGATAAGCGATTACGAAAAGGCGATTGGAAAAAGGCTGAATGCACCGAAGAAAAAAGGCGCCAGAGCGGAATGTGCCTGTTACTTATCCTGCGATATAGGAGCATACAATACCTGCATGCATCTTTGCAAATACTGTTATGCAAATGCCGAAGCGAAAACCATATTTGAACAGCATAAAATGCATGACCCTGCATCTCCTTTTTTAATCGGAAATCATATGGATGGTGATGTGATACATGAAGTGCCGCAGGAATCATGGATAGATCTGCAGGAGAAACTGTTTTAATAAAGGTAAGCAAATGTACAGGGGTTAATTGCCATGAATAAGACCAATGAAGAACGCCTTGATTATCTCGTGGAAGCATTCAAAGCAGATTCGGATAATTACGGGGATATTCAAATACCGAAAGACACTGACGGAAAAAGGCGGATATTGCGTTCGCTTATGAATGTCCGCATGCCGAAAGATTTACCTGAAGAAGTATTAAAAGTCCAGGATGAGTATCTTAAAGATCGTGCTTTGGAAAAAGGAGTTGTGCATCTAACTGACATTCCGGTTATAAGGGACGGACTTTCAATCTGGCAGGGAGATATCACAAGACTTGAGGCAGACGCAATCGTCAATGCGGCCAATTCACAGATGCTTGGCTGCTTTGTCCCGATGCATACATGTATCGATAACTGCATTCATACTTTTGCGGGTGTGCAGCTTCGTATGGAATGCAACAGCAAGATGAATGAACTTAGAATCAAATATGGCAGGAATTATGAGCAGCCGACCGCAGTCCCGATGCTTACGGATGCATATAATCTTCCGGCGAAAAAGGTCATACATATCGTTGGCCCCATAGTGCAATATCACCTCACGCCCGAGCTTGAAGAAAACCTCGAGGACTGTTATCGAAATACTCTGGATACCTGCGCCGAAAACGGATTAAAGAGCGTGGCATTCTGCTGTATTTCAACAGGAGTTTTCTGCTTTCCGAATAAAAGAGCTGCCGAGATTGCGGTTGAAACTGTAACGGAATGGTTAAAGAAAAATCCCGGAATGATTGAAAGGGTAATCTTTAACGTATTTAAGGATGAGGATAAAAAATACTATGAAGAACTTATATAATGATTTGCCAAACGGATATCAGGAATCCATAGAAAAAGGACTGAATGCCGTAAGAATTCTGGGAAGAGATCTGTCTTACGGAAAAGGAACTTTAGATGAAAGAATCAGCAGATTAAAAAACGAAATCCAAAATGCCGATGCTGTCGTAATAGGCGCAGGTGCGGGATTATCCACATCGGCGGGCTTTACCTACAGCGGAGAAAGATTCGAAAAATATTTCTTTGATTTTGCCGACAAATACGGAATCAAAGATATGTATTCCGGCGGATTTTATCCTTTCCCAGACACAAGAATCTTTTGGGCATGGTGGGCAAGGCATATTTATTTCAACAGATATATTGATGCGCCAAGGCCTGTCTATCGCGATCTTTTATCCATCATAAAAGATAAGGATTATTTCGTCATCACAACGAATGTCGATCATCAGTTTCAGAAAGCGGGCTTTGATAAATCGAGGCTTTTTTATACCCAGGGCGATTACGGATTGTTTCAGAGTGTTAATTCATCGCTTAATAAGACTTATGACAATGAAGAATGGGTGATGAAAGCGATGGAGGCACAGGGATTTGTTAAGGATGATGCGGGTGTATTTCAGGTTCCCGAGAATAAAAATATTAAGACGGAAATCCCTGCGGATCTTATTCCCAAATGCCCCGACGATGGCTCCGGTGTAAAAATGAATCTTCGCTCGGATCATACTTTTGCAGAGGATGAAGGCTGGCACAGGGCATCCGCAGCTTATTCGGATTTTCTAAAGAAAACAGAGAATCTTCACGTGCTTTATCTTGAGCTCGGGGTAGGGTCGAACACGCCTGTTATCATAAAATATCCGTTCTGGCAGATGACGCTTGCAAATAAAAAAGCGGTTTATGCCTGCATCAATTACAGTGAAGCTTTCTGTCCCGCAGAAATCGAAGAGCAGAGTATCTGCATAGATGGTGATATCAAAGAAGTACTGGAAAAAATAACGTTCTGACAGAATAAAACAGTATGAAATTTCCTTGCAGAGGTATAAAATGAAAACAAGAAAAGAAGCATTAAAATACGGTCTGTCATTTCCCGACTCCTATCAGGATGCGCCTTTTCATGACGAGAACTGGCAGCTTATCCGGTATAAAGGAAACAAAAAGGCATTTCTTTGGACCTACGAAAAGGACGGATTTGTCAATCTGAATGTAAAAGTCGATCCCGAGAAAGCATACTTCTGGCGCGGAATATACAAGTCCGTGAAGCCCGGATATCATCAGAACAAAGACC
>CAMYYF010000225.1:0-3002 GCA_947303375.1 uncultured Lachnospiraceae bacterium | reverse complement strand
GTAATGGTTTCCGCACAGGCGGCGGCCAAAGGAAACGGTGCAATATCCTACGGAAACGCAATCGGTTCCATCATATGTAACGTTGCATTAATCGCCGCAATCACACTGGCTGTCAAGCCTGCAAAGGCAGACAGAAAATCACTGATTGTACCTGTGCTTTTCTTCTTTACGGCAGCAGGGCTTTATACATTCACCGCATATGTTACAGGCAACTTTACCAGAACAACAGGTATCGTTCTTTTATGCATGTTCGTGGTTTATATGGTAATCACCGTTCTGACGGCACTTAAACAAAAGGGCAAGCCGGATGAAAATCCCGAAGAGGAAAAAGAAAAAGATATGCCGGTATTTGTGGCAATCATACTGCTCGTGCTCGGCGCGGCAATCATTGCATTCGGCGCAACACTTCTCGTAGATAACGGAACGATTATCGCCAAGAAAATCGGCGTTCCCGATTCGGTTATAGCACTTACTGTAGTGGCTCTCGGAACATCGCTTCCCGAACTTGTAACTGCAATCACATCGCTTATCAAAGGTCACGGTTCACTGTCACTTGGTAACATTATCGGTGCAAACCTTTTCAACCTTGTCTTGGTAAGCGGTATGGCAATTACAATAAAGCCTTTTGAAGTACCGAGCGAAAAACAGTTTTTAAGCACGGGACTTAATTCATCGCTTGTTGTGGAAATACCTTTAATGCTTTTCGTAATGCTTTTCCTCACGGTGCCTGCACTGGTTAAAGGCAAGCTTTACAGATGGCAGGGCATAATTCTGCTTTTGCTTTATGCAGGCTTTTGTGTATATCAGTTTGCGTTCTAAAAGAAATCATAAAAGAAAAATAAGACCGTAATCCAAACGGATTCCGGTCTTTCTTTTTACACATAGAAACACTATTTGTAGGGATTCTTTGCAATATACTCTTCAAGAATCTCGGCTGAGTCACCGACCAGTTCAACACACGGACGCTTTTTGTAATAGCTCTCTGTTCGCTCTTCGGGTGTGGGATTGTCGTGCTTCTGTGACAGACCCAAAAGTTCCCTGCAGACGATTGAGCCGTTCTTTTCTTCGAACTTTTTTGCCACTTCCTGAATTCTTGCATAATGTGCGGCTTTTTCTTCTTTTTGTGATGAATCATCGACACCGTAAAGAATGCCGAGTATGATTCCCATGCCGCTGACGCTTCCGCATATTTCCCTCATTCTTCCGAATCCTCCGCCGAATGACGAAGAGAGTCTTAAAAGAGTGGACTTATCCAGATCGGTAAGATCCGCGAAAGCAAGTACGACTGCCTGTGCGCAGTTGTAACCTTCTTTAAAATAATCCATTGCCAGTTCTTTTCTTGTCATAAATACCCCTCCTAAAAGATCCGTAAAAAAAGAAAAAGCACCAACCCCATGGCTCCTGTGTCCACAAAATTAGTACTTAGTGCGCGATCAGGGGCTCGAACCCTGGACACCCTGATTAAGAGTCAGGTGCTCTACCAACTGAGCTAATCGCGCGAACATAAGAGATTATATTATAAGTTTTTTTGTTTTGCAATACTTTTTTTGAAAAATTTTTATCGCGGATGCTTTAAAATAAGCCAAAGTATGATATCATTTCTGACAGGTATATATAATAGTATAATATATAATGTATATAAGAATTGTCGTTCGGAGATAAAAAATGATATTTGATACACATGCGCATTATGACGACGATGCGTTTGATGAAGACAGGGAAGAAATAATAAAAGCCCTTATAGAAAGCGATGTAAAAAGAATAGTAAATGTCGGCGCCAACCTTAAGACCAGTCAAAACAGCATAGATCTGGCAAGTAAATACGATTTATTTTATGCCGCCGTCGGAGTTCATCCCGATGACTGTGATGAAGTCGATGATGCGGGCATAGATGCGCTTCGCAAAATGTGCAAAGGAAAAAGAGTAGTAGCAATCGGGGAAATAGGCCTTGATTACTACTGGCACAAAGACAATCCCGACATCCAGAAAAACGCTTTTATAAGACAGATTGAACTGGCCAAAGAACTTTCTCTTCCTATAATAGTTCATTCGAGAGAAGCCGCCAAAGACACAATGGACATTCTCTCAGAACACGCCGCAGGAAAGGTAGGCGGAGTCGTACACTGCTTTTCCTATTCGCCCGAAATTGCCCTCGAAGCCATAAAAATGGGCTTTTACATCGGAGTCGGCGGAGTGGTTACTTTTAAAAACGCAAAGAAACTAAAAGAAACCGTCGAAAGAATTCCTCTTGAAAAAATAGTGCTTGAGACCGACTGCCCGTATCTTGCGCCCACACCTTTCAGGGCTAAAAGAAATTCGTCGCTTTACCTTGAATACGTGGTCGACGAAATTGCTCTTTTAAAAGGAACAGACGCAGAAACCGTAAAAGAAATCACATATAAAAACGCGCTTGAAATGTACAGACTTTCCGAATAAAAATCAATTTTTTTTTAGGAGAAATGAATGGGACTCGAAAACGTAAAATATGATGCTTTTATCAGTTACAGACATTGTGAACTCGATTCTTTTGTATCTGAAAATCTTCATAAGAAACTCGAAAACTTCAAACTTCCCAAATCCGTCTTAAAGAAAATGGGTTTAAAAAAGAAAAAGATTGAGAGAGTTTTTCGCGATGAAGCGGAGCTTCCTTTATCGGAAAATCTTTCCGAACCCATTATGGCCGCACTTAAGAATGCGGAGTTTCTTATAGTTATCTGTACACCGAGACTCCCTTTGTCCGAGTGGTGTAAAAAAGAGATAGAAACTTTCGTCGAAATACACGACAGAAAGCATGTTCTTTTGGTGCTTGCGGAAGGCGAGCCCGACGAATCCTTCCCCGAGATTCTTTTATACGAAGACGTAACGGAAAAGGATTTAAACGGCAACGACGTTGTTATCCGTCGCACGAGAGAACCCCTTGCGGCAGACTGTCGCGGCAAAAACAACAAAGAGCGCCTTAAAAACATGGATAATGCCGTCATCAAACTCTGCGCGGCGATGTT
>CAMYYF010000224.1:0-3004 GCA_947303375.1 uncultured Lachnospiraceae bacterium | reverse complement strand
GCTTCACGAAGTGTGGTAGCAACATCGAGGTATAAAGGCTCGCCGAGTGAACCGGGCTCTTTTGTTCTGTCAAGAACTGCAATCTTCTTAACTGTCTTGGGAAGAACTTTAAGAAGTGCGCTTGATACCCAGGGACGATATAAACGAACCTTGATAAGTCCGACTTTCTCACCCTTGGCTGTTAAGTAATCGATAACTTCTTCGGTAACATCACATACAGAACCCATAGCAATGATTACTCTGTCTGCATCAGCTGCACCGTAGTAGTTGAATAAATCATAATCTGTTCCGAGCTTGTCGTTGATCTTCTTCATATACTTCTCAACTACAGCGGGAAGTGCTTCGTAAACTGAGTTACAAGCTTCTCTGTGCTGGAAGAATACGTCATCGTTTTCATGAGAACCTCTCATTGAAGGATGCTCGGGGTTAAGTGCATGTGCACGGAAAGCTTCAACTGCTTCCATATTGCACATTTCTTTGAGATCTTCGTAATCCCATGTTTCAATCTTCTGGATTTCATGAGATGTACGGAAACCGTCGAAGAAGTTAAGGAAAGGAACTTTGCCTTCGATTGCTGAAAGATGAGCAACGGGAGCGAGGTCCATAACTTCCTGAGGATCTGATTCTGCAAGCATTGCGAAACCTGTCTGACGGCAAGCATATACGTCAGAATGATCACCGAAAATGTTAAGTGACTGTGTTGCAACGCAACGAGCGGATACATCGAATACACAAGGTAACTGCTCTGCAGCTATTTTGTACATGTTGGGAATCATAAGTAAGAGACCCTGTGATGCGGTAAATGTTGTAGTGATGGCACCTGCTGCAAGTGAACCGTGAACCGTACCTGCGGCACCTGCTTCAGACTGCATTTCGGTAACTGTAACAGTATTGCCGAAAATGTTTTTTCTTCCTTCTGCGGACCACTGATCTACGTAGTCAGCCATGGGTGAAGAAGGTGTGATGGGGTAAATACCTGCAACTTCAGTAAACGCATAAGCTACATGAGCGGCAGCGGTATTACCATCCATTGACTGTTTTGTTCTAGCCATTATATTTGCCTCCTTAAAAATATTTCGTAGGAAATCGATCTTAAAAGAACTTGATTTTTGACGTCACAAAATCAAGCAACCCTTTTAAGGTCGCACAGTAAAAATTATAGAATAAAATCACCTTTTTGTAAACAAACAATTCGTTGATAATGAAAGGAAAATGCTTTATACTTTATTCGACAGATTCATACATTCTGTCCGTGTTTGTAAAAGGGGTTTACGAATGAATTTTCTTCAATATATCAAAAAGAATACAATATATACGTTGCTTTTCGGAGCATTCGTCGCGCTCATTTATTCGCCTCTTGTTTTTACCGCATCATACTGTGCCGATCTCGAATATGTTCAGGGTGCAAAGGGTAAAATCTACAACTGGAACGAGCTCGGCCGTTACACTCTGATACTTCTTAAAAAAATCACATTCACCCCTTACAACAGAATCCTCGAAGGCGTGCTTTTTATAATCACGGCAATACTCACGGTATTTGCTCTCTCCTATCTCTTTTATCTTTTAAATAAGAAAGCAAATTCCGTTACACTGTTCATTCTCTCGGCGATTACTCTGATTTTCCCGACCTTCTGCGAGCAGTATTACTTTAAATTCCAGTCGTTCGAAGTACTGTTTGGAATTTTCCTTACAGTTGTATCGGGAATCCTGTTCATAAAATACATGGAAACTGATAAACTTATTTTCCTGCCGATACCGATAGTTCTTAATGTACTTTCATTCGGTATTTATCAGAGCATGCTTAATATAATGCTTGTTATATATGCAGGCATTTTCCTGATGCTTTTCTTAAACAATGTTGAATATGACAAAGTTAAAGCTTTCATTGTAATGGCTTTACAGTTTGTGGCAGCATTTTTCTTAAACCGCCTGGTAACTTTTATCTTCTGCGAAAAGAGCAGTTATTTTTCCGACAAGATCATGTGGAAGCAGTATCCTTTCGATACCTGCTATCACTTTGTGAAGCATTACTTCAGAGTGGTTCTTCTTGCAGAGACTCCGATGTATACATTTGCGTTCGCGGTATCGATAGTTCTTTCCATCCTCGCTCTTATCGCACTTTTCATAACGGTATGGAACAAAAAAGAAAAATTCATCCTTTTATTTTCACTGCTCGGATTTGCCGGTCTTATATTCGGACCGTTTGTCATTGCAATCATCCAGGGCTTTGAGCCCGATTCAAGAACTCAGCTTGCTCTTCCGTTTTCGATTGCATTTTTATGTTTCTTTACTTACGGCGTTACGGAAAAATTTGTTTTGTTCATAAAAGAAGTAAAAAAACTTTCCAGGTTTCACAAAGATGACGATGATAACGATGAAGAAGAAAAGGCTGACGATTCAAAAAAGAAGTCGCATTCTTTTATGATTTACTTCTTAACAGGCGGACTTATCCTTATTCTTTTGCTTAATCTGATTCCGACACTAAGACTTACATATACAAGAATGATGATTAACAAATCCGACAGAAAACATCTTACTGCCATTGCCGAAGATCTTAAAAACTACCACTGTGATTCGGCATATCCCTTGAATTCGGTTATCTTTATCGGTACTCTGCCCTATGAATGCGGTGGTTTTGGATATCAATATGACTCAAAGCAAAAAGAATATATATTAATCAACGCTTTTACTCTTGATTCGAAAACGAATCCGAAATATTTCTTCTCTACGAACCGTGCTCTTTCCGCAATGGAGTGTCTCGGATATGATTACAACAAGCCCGAGAAAAGCACTTATATGAAAAAAGCAAAAGAAACGGCTGCCAACCTTCCTTCGTATCCTGACGAAGGTTACATTGAGCAGACCGATGGTTGCGTTGTTGTTAATCTTGGAAATTATTAATTCTGTTTAATAGATGAGGAGACATGAATATGAACCTTTACACAAAATCCTACGATCCCAACTGGGGAAGAATAGTCGAAATGGTTGTCAAAAAAAACGGCAA
>CAMYYF010000223.1:0-3016 GCA_947303375.1 uncultured Lachnospiraceae bacterium | reverse complement strand
AGGAGGAAAAAATTATGGCAGTTATTCATATTACAGAAAACGAATTCGAAGAGAAGGTTTTAAAGAACGAAAAGCCCGTATTTGTGGACTTTTTTGCAACATGGTGCGGACCCTGCCAGATGATGGCACCGATTCTTGAGGAAGCTTCCAAAGAAAATCCCGATGTGGATTTCTTCGCAATAGATATTGACGATGCTGAGGAAACCGCTGCAAAATACGGCGTTATGAGCATCCCCAACATGGTATTCTTTAAGAACGGAGAGGTTGCAGACAGAATCATCGGCAAGACCGGCAAGCAGAATATCAATGCTCTTGTGAGAAAGTAAGGCAAAGTATTCAATACGGCTCATAAAAGAAACCTAAATACAATTTCAGGATATCGGACACTCTGTTGAGAGTCCGGTATCTTTTTTATCCTCATAAAAGAAAATCGGGCGGTAACTGTAAGTTGTCCATATTCAGTCGGTTTAGTGTTGAATTGCCCGTCGTTTTGTTGTAAAATAAATAGACTATGTTTTTATTTAGTTATAAACAATTTCCAACGGAGGCAATTTGCAATGGAAAAAAACATGGAACAGTTTTTAAATAAAGCAGGTGTGCTGGTTGAGGCACTTCCATATATTCAGAAGTACAACAGAAAGATAATCGTTGTAAAATACGGCGGTTCCGCAATGACCAACGTGGAACTTCAGAAGAAAGTTATCGAGGACGTTGTACTTTTAAAACTCGTTGGTTTCAAGCCTATTATCGTTCACGGCGGCGGCAAGGAAATCAGCAAGTGGGTTGACAAGGTTGGCAAGACTCCCGAGTTTGTTAACGGCTTAAGAGTTACCGATGCAGAGACAATGGAAATTGCCGAGATGGTTTTAAACAAGGTTAACAAATCACTCGTTGCAATGGTACAGGAACTCGGTGTAAAGGCAGTCGGTGTTTCAGGCAAAGACGGCGGTCTTTTACGAGTAGACAAAAAATATGTGGACGGCAAGGATATCGGATTTGTAGGTGATATCAAGCAGGTTAATCCCAAGGTTATCTACGATCTTTTAAGCAATGATTTCCTTCCCATCGTTGCTCCTATCGGACTTGATGATGATTTCAACACATATAACATAAATGCAGACGATGCGGCATGCGAGATAGCAAAGGCTGTAGGCGCCGAGAAACTTGCATTCCTTACCGATATCGAAGGTCTTTACAGAGATATAAACGACAAGAGTTCTTTTATTTCAAAGATAAAAGTATCCGAAGCAAAAGAACTCATCGCTTCGGGAACACTCGGCGGCGGTATGCTTCCCAAACTTACGAACTGTACTTCGGCAATGGAAGCAGGTGTAAACAGAGTGCATATTCTTGACGGCAGAATTCCGCACTGCCTCCTTCTTGAAATCTTTACCAGAGAAGGTATCGGAACAATGATTATGCCGGATACGGACGAAGAATAAGCAAAAGTTTTGAGGATTTAAATTATGATGCAGACTTATATAGATGAAGCTGAGAAATATCTGCTTCACACATACAACAGGTATCAGGTCGTATTCGACCATGGCGACGGTGTTAAGCTCTATGATACCGACGGAAAAGAATATCTTGATTTTGTTTCGGGTATCGGTGTTTTTGCACTCGGATACAACAACAAAGAGTTCAATGACGCTGTAAAAGCACAGGTTGATAAGATACTTCACACATCAAATTATTACTATAATGTTCCCGCAATTGAGGCCGCAAAGGCGGTTACCGAAGCTTCGGGAATGGATAAAGTATTTTTTACGAACTCAGGCGCCGAGGCGGTAGAGGGCGCTCTTAAGGTTGCAAGAAAATACGCATATTTAAAAGACGGTAAAACCGATCATGAAATCATTGCCATGAACCATTCTTTCCATGGCAGAACTTTTGGTGCGCTTTCCGTTACAGGTACGGAAAAATATCGTGCGCCTTTCGGTCCCATGATTGGAAATATCAAGTTTGCCGAGATCAACGATCTTGACAGTGTAAAAGCACTTGTAACGGATAAAACATGTGCTATTCTTTGCGAGACTCTTCAGGGCGAGGGCGGT
Source organism: uncultured Lachnospiraceae bacterium (assembly GCA_947303375.1). Classification (GTDB taxonomy): domain Bacteria; phylum Bacillota; class Clostridia; order Lachnospirales; family Lachnospiraceae; genus UBA3766. The sequence continues at coordinate 962 of CAMYYF010000223.1, read as the reverse complement.
ATCAGACCTGCCACGCCCGAGTTTTTAAAAGGACTTCGCAAACTTTGCGATGAAATCGGCGCACTGCTTATTTTAGACGAAATTCAGTGCGGTATGGGTCGTACGGGTTATATGTACTGTTTCCAGAAATACGGCATCAAACCCGATGTTTTAACCACCGCAAAAGCACTTGGCTGCGGTATTCCCATGGGTGCGTTTTTAATGACCAAGGAAGTTGCGGACAACTCGCTTGTTGCGGGCGATCACGGTACCACATACGGCGGCAATCCTTTGGGAGGTGCGGCATGTGCGGCTGTTTTCAAACTTTACAAAGAACTTAACATCTGCGAAAACGCCAAGACTGTAGGTGAGTATCTTTTTGAAAAACTTGAAGAAGTAAAGAATACATACAGTGAAATCACAGATCACAGGGGAATGGGACTCATGCAGGGGCTTGAGTTTGACAAACCCGTTGTTGATATTATTAATAATGCCCTCGATAACGGACTCGTCCTTATCAACGCGGGAACTCAGATAATCAGATTTTTACCGCCGCTTATCATCACCAAAGATGATGTAGACAGGATGATAGTTATTCTGAAAGAGGCAATTGAGAATGCACATTAGAAAAAAATTGTTTTCAATTTTATCTATACTGGCAATGACCATTGTGGCTTTGCTCGGAGATTTATTCCCCGGACATTCTCTGATTGAACCGGAATCGGCCAGAGATACCGAGGATGTCTTAACAATCTGGTACACGGATGCATATCTGGAAGAATATATCAGAAATGCAGCTGTTGTTTACGAAGAAAAAAACGGTGTAAAGGTGGTTTCCACCAGGGTTTCCGGTTTGGAATATCTCGAACAGATACAGAAAGCCACAATTGATGACGGTTACGGCCCGGATCTTTTTGTTTTGAGCAACGAATCACTTGAGAAAGCATATCTGTCAGGATTATGCTATGAATTAAAGGATTCGC
>CAMYYF010000222.1:0-3036 GCA_947303375.1 uncultured Lachnospiraceae bacterium | reverse complement strand
TACTTCTTTATTATCTTGTTAATCTCTTCAAGGAATTCATCGATATCATCATATTTGATCTTACCGCCGCTGAAGTAGAGGCCGCTTCGAAGAGGAGAGTACATCATGCTTGCGTATTCCATTTCTTCGTTCATCGATTCTTTTTCAACATCGGTCTTTTCGCGGTCGTTTCCGAATCCTGCGAGATAGCCTTTGACATATTCGGCGATTCTGGGATCTTCGAGCATGTCTTCGGTTATCGAATCGTAATCGTATTCATCGGGCAAAATCTGTTTTCCGGTCACTTCTACAGGAGCAGACAGTTCGATGCATCTTGAGTTCTTACCGATTTCAATTTGATATGTTCCGCTCGGAACAGCCCAGTCGTGAATTCTCTCGTCGAAATAAGCGAATGAACGTTTATTTAATGTAAACGTAACGGTTTTGGTTTCGCCGGGAGCTAATTCAATCTTTTCAAATCCCTTGAATTCTCTAATCGGACGAAGAACTTTAGTGTCACAGTTTTTAACATACAACTGTACAACTTCCTTTGAAGTAACAGATCCAATATTAGTTATGTCAACCGATACTGTAAGGCCTTCGTCTTCATTAATTTCTTCTTTGGACAACTTCAGATTGCTGTATTTAAACTCTGTATAGCTTAAACCGAAGCCGAAGGGGAAGAGTACGTTCATTTTCTTTTTGTCGTAATATCTGTAACCGACGAAAATGTCCTCGGCGTAATTGACGTTGTTCTTGTATCCCGGGAAGTTAAGATATGAAGGATTGTCTTCAAGTCTTATGGGGAAAGTCTCTGCGAGACGTCCGCTCGGCGATTTGTCGCCGAAGATAACATCGAACTGTGCACCGCCTACAGCCTGACCGCCGAGATAACACTCAAGGATTGCATCGACGTTATTTACAAAAGGCATTTCAATGGGTGAGCCGTTGTGAAGAACGATGACGGTCTTCTTGGCTACCTTTGATACTTCGTCGATAACCTTTAACTGGCATGAAGGCATATTCATATGCTTGCGGTCGTAAGCTTCGGATTCGAATATATCGGGTAAGCCTGCGAAGATAAGAGTGACGTCGGCTTCTTTGGCGATAGCCACAGCCTCATTGCAAAGGTTTTCGTCGAAATCATCGGCAACGGGAGAGAAGCCTTCGGCAAATTTGATATCTGCCAGACCGTTATCTGAACATGCATCGAGGAAACTCGTGATTTTATGGCAGTTGATATGAGCACTGCCACCTCCCTGAAATCTGGGAGTCTTTGCGTATGCACCGACAACAGCTATCTTTGCGTTCTTATTTAAAGGAAGAACATTTCCTTCGTTCTTTAATAATACGAATGTTTCAGCAGCGATATTTTTTGCAATCTCGTGATGCTCATCTCTGTCGAACTTAAACTCCGAAGAATTTCCTATATTATCGTAAGCATCGTAGATGAGTTTAAGCAGAGATTCACAGTTTTTATCTAATAAGCTTTCGTCCAACTCGCCGCGTTTAACTGCTTCGACAAGCATTGCATCATTTTCACCGTAGGAAGTGGGCATTTCAAGATTTAAGCCTGCTTCGAGTGCCTTGGCGCGATTGCTGACTGCGCCCCAGTCGCTGACTACATTGCCTTTGAATCCCCAATCATCGCGCAGAATATCCGTTAAAAGCATTTTATTCTGGCTGGCGAGTTCGCCGTTGATACGGTTGTACGAACACATTACGGTCCAGGGCTGAGCGTTCCTAACAGGTCCTTCGAATGCTGCAAGATAGATTTCTCTTAAAGCACGCTCAGATAAGTTGCTCGATGCCGAGAAACGTCTTGTTTCCATATTGTTAACTGCGAAGTGTTTGATGGATGTACCGACATGTTTGCTCTGAACACCTTTTACATATGATGTGGACATTTCACTTGCAAGGAAAGGATCTTCGGATAAATACTCAAAATTACGTCCGCAAAGAGGAGAACGCTTGATATTAACAGCCGGTCCTAAAATAACCGCTACGTTCTCTGCTCTGCATTCTTCACCGAGAGTTTCGCCCATTTTGCCGTATAGTTCTTTATTAAAAGTAGCAGCCATTCCGACACCGGCGGGGAAGCAGACAGCCTGAATGGACTCATTCATTCCGAGATGATCTTCAACGTTCGCCTGTTTTCTTAATCCTACGGGACCGTCGGATACCATAATAACAGGTATATCTTTGCCGGGAATTTTCTTGGTGAGCCAGAAAGTCTCACCTGAACAAAGGGAAGCTTTTTCTTCCAATGTTAAAGTAGAGATGATTTCTCTGATTTCTTCTATTGTTTTCATATAAACCCTCTCTTAATTTTATATTTGTAAATTACTTATTAAAATATAGCATATTTAGTGCTAAAAGTGAAGAAAGGGTAATGTAAGAAGCAGCCAAGTTATGACAACTATAAACAATTTATAAAAAAAACAAAAAGGTATTTATTTCTGTCCCTAATTATGCGATAATACATAGGTGTGTAAGTTTGTCTAAAACTTATAGACCGCAAAAAATAAACAGGGGTGTTTTTTGTATGAAAATTTTTGGTAACAGAATTCGTATCGGCGATTTGCTGGTACAAAAGGGGTATATTACCGATGATCAGCTGAGCCAGGCACTGGAGCAGCAGAGAGAGCAAAAAGGTAAACTCGGTGAAGTCCTCATCAGTATGGGACTTGTTACCGAAGAACAGTTTGCCGGAGTTATCTGTGATCAGCTCGGTATCGAAGCTATTGATCTTAAAGGCTTCAAACCCGATCAGGAATTATTCGACACTATCGGTGAAGATATCCTGAGAAAAGATGTTCTCATTCCTATCGGATATGATGAGAACGATTATAACAAGTTAAAGGTCGCAATGGCCGACCCTATGAACCTCGGTGCTATCGATGATGTACAGATTGTAACCGGTATGGAAGTTACACCTGTATATGCATCGGCTACGACCGTCAATATGTTTATTGATAAGGTTTACGGTAAGAGACAGGCTATGGCTGCTGCTGAAGAATTCCAGGAACAGCATGCCGATGAATTCGGAAACATCGA
>CAMYYF010000221.1:0-3042 GCA_947303375.1 uncultured Lachnospiraceae bacterium | reverse complement strand
GCTGACATCTATGTAAAGCCTGAAGAGAGCACAGCTTACTATGTAATCAACGGTAATGTTGAAGGAAAGTTTGGCATCTAATCATAATTAAAGTAATAAAGGAAAAGGATTCGGTTCGCCGGATCCTTTTTTTTATGATTTTTAGTAATTTTCGCCATATTTGGAAAAAGATGTTGACATTCAAACACGGAGGTTGTATAGTATGAAATGTGGATATTAGCACTCGACCTAAATGAGTGCTAACGGCGAAGAAGAAAAGGTAAATATATGGAATTAGATGAAAGAAAAACCAAAATACTTCAGGCCATAATCAAGAATTATCTTGAGACAGGAGAGCCCGTAGGTTCAAGAACGATTTCGAAGTATACGGACCTAAACCTTTCGAGCGCAACCATCCGTAACGAGATGGCAGACCTCGAGGAACTCGGATTTATAATCCAGCCGCATACATCCGCAGGACGAATTCCTTCGGACAAAGGCTATCGTTTCTATGTAGATGCGATGATGCTTGAGCACGAAAAAGAAGTGGAGCAGTTAAAGGATGTTCTTCTTGAAAAGGAAGAAAAGCTTGACCACATGCTTAAGCAGGCTGCAAAGCTGATGGCGGTAAATACCAACTACGCCACCATGGTAACGGCTCCGAGAAGTTCAAGAAATGTGCTTAAATTCCTTCAGCTTTCCAGAATGGATGCCTCACATATTCTTGCCGTTATCGTTATAGAAGGAAACGTCATTAAGAATACGGTAATCGAAGTTGCCGAATCTTTGAATGACGAGACAATGCTTAAATTAAACATTCTTCTTAATACACATTTAAACGGCCTTTCGGTTGAAGAGATAAACTTAGGCCTCATCACGGCGCTTAAACAGCAGGCAGGAATGTACGGTCCTATCATCGAGGAAGTAATTGATGCGGTTGCCGAAACGATTAAGGAAGACGAAGATCTGGAGATTTACACATCGGGCACAAACAACATCTTCAAATATCCGGAACTCTCCGACAATCAGAAAGCCAGCGATTTAATAAATGCCTTTGAAGAGAAACAGCTGTTAACACAGCTTATTGATGATACGGACTCGGAAGGCAGGAACGAAATAAAAGTTTACATCGGAGAAGAGTCACCGATCCAGACCATGAAGGACTGCAGTATCGTAACAGCCAATTACGAATTCGGCGACGGCATGAGAGGCATGATCGGTATCATCGGTCCCAAGCGTATGGATTACGACAAGGTTGTCGGAACGATCAAGACCATCAAATCACAGCTTGATACGATGTATAAAAAAGACGACAACTAGAAAGTATTTTCGGAGGAAAAGAAAATGGCCAGCAAGAAAAAGAACGGCAAATCCAAAGCGGATTCAAAGAAGCCCAATGAAGAGATTCTTAACGAACCCGTAACAGAAGAAGCCGAAGAAAAGAAAGAAGAAACTCTGACAGAAGAAACGGCTAACGAAGAGTGTAATAACGAATCGGGCGAAGCCGAAGAAGCTTCAGTCAAAGAAGAAAAGAAAACAAAAGAACAGGAAAGAATAGAGGAACTTGAAGACAGAGTAAAACGTCAGCTCGCAGAGTTTGAAAACTTCAGAAAAAGAACTGATAAAGAAAAAGAGCAGATGTTTGAAACCGGTGCAAAGAGCGTACTCGAAAAGATACTTCCGGTGGTTGATAATTTTGAAAGAGGTCTATCAAATATCAAACCCGAAGAAGAAAACGATCCTCATGTGGAAGGCATGAGAATGATTTACAAGCAGCTGATGGGTGAACTTGAAAAGCTTGAAGTAAAGCCCATCGAAGCGGTAGGATGCGAATTTAATCCGGATTTCCACAATGCAATAATGCAGGTTGCAAGCGACGAGTATGAATCAGGTTTTGTGGCACAGGAACTTCAAAAAGGCTACATGTACAGGGATTCGGTTTTAAGACACAGTATGGTAGCGGTTGTACCCTAGGACGGAAGTTACGAAGAACACTTCGATTAAATAATTAGAAAATTAAGGATTTTTTTAGGAGGATAAAACAATGAGCAAAATAATTGGTATTGACTTAGGAACTACAAACAGCTGCGTAGCAGTTATGGAAGGCGGTCAGCCTACAGTTATAGCAAATACAGAAGGAGCAAGAACTACACCTTCGGTTGTAGCATTTACAAAGACAGGTGAAAGACTTGTAGGTGAGGCAGCAAAGCGTCAGGCAGTTACAAACGCAGAAAAGACTATCTCTTCAATCAAGAGAGATATGGGTACAGACAGAGGCAGAACAATCGACGGTAAGAAATATTCACCTCAGCAGATTTCAGCTATGATTCTTCAGAAGTTAAAAGCAGATGCTGAAGCATATCTTGGCGAAAAGGTTACAGAGGCAGTTATTACCGTTCCCGCATACTTCAACGATGCACAGCGTCAGGCTACAAAGGATGCAGGTAAGATTGCAGGTCTCGATGTAAAGAGAATTATCAACGAGCCTACAGCAGCAGCTCTTGCATACGGACTTGATAACGAAAAAGAGCAGACCATCATGGTTTACGACTTAGGTGGCGGTACATTCGATGTTTCAATCATCGAAATCGGCGACGGTATCATCGAAGTTAGAGCAACCGCCGGTGATAACAGACTCGGTGGTGATGACTTTGACCAGAAGATTACAGATTATATCATTGATGAGTTCAAGAAACAGCAGGGCATCGATCTTTCAAATGATACAATGGCACTTCAGCGTATCAAGGAAGCAAGTGAGAAGGCTAAAAAGGAACTTTCAACAGCTACAACTACAGACATCAACCTTCCTTACTTAACAGCTACAGCTGACGGACCCAAGCATTTCGAAATGACTCTTACAAGAGCTAAATTCGATGAACTTACACATGAGCTCGTAGAGCGTACAGCAGGCCCCGTTAAGAGAGCACTTGACGATGCAGGTATTAAGGCAAGCGAACTTGGTAAAGTTCTTCTTGTAGGTGGTTCAACTCGTATTCCTGCAGTTCAGGATAAGGTTAAACAGCTTACAGGCCATGAACCTTCCAAGTCACTTAACCCCGATGA
>CAMYYF010000220.1:0-3074 GCA_947303375.1 uncultured Lachnospiraceae bacterium | reverse complement strand
ACCTTTGTTGCCATGTCGGCAAGCTGGAACTGGGTGTTCTGGAAAGCGCCGATAGCCTTACCGAACTGCTTTCTTTCCTGAACATATGCGATCGTGGTCTCAAGAGCGCCTTCTGCAAGTCCCAGAGCCTGAGCAGCGATACCGATACGTCCGCCGTCAAGGGTATGCATTGCGATGTTGAAACCTTTACCCTGCTGTCCGAGTAAGTTCTCCTTGGGAATACGGCAATCGGTGAAGATAAGCTCGTAGGTTGAAGAACCGCAGATACCCATCTTGTTTTCCTTTGTACCGAATGTAAATCCGGGAGTGCCTTTCTCTACGATGAATGCAGAGATCTCTTTTAACATTTTGCCGCGCTTCTCAACCTTACCGGTAACTGCGAAAACAACGTAAACGTCTGCTTCCTTACCGTTTGTGATGAAGCACTTTGAGCCGTTGAGTACCCACTCGTCGCCGTCCAAAACAGCCTTGGTCTGCTGACCCTGAGCGTCTGTACCTGCACCGGGCTCGGTAAGACCGAATGCACCGAGCTTCTCGCCCTTTGCAAGCGGTACTGCGAATTTCTGCTTCTGCTCCTCGGTTCCGTAAGTCATGATGGGATCGAGGCAAAGAGATGTATGAGCTGATACGATAACACCTGTGGTACCGCAAACCTTGGACATCTCCTCTACACACATAACGTATGTAAGTACGTCACAACCCTGTCCGCCGTACTCTTTTGCAACCGGGATTCCTAAAAATCCGTACTTTGCAAGCTTGTCAACGGTTTCTCTGGGAAATCTGTGCTGTTCGTCGATTTCCTGAGCAAGGGGTTTTACTTCTTTTTCGGCGAAATCCTTGAAAAGCTGTCTCGCCATTTCATGTTCTTTGCTTAAAGAAAAATCCATGATCTATATCCTCCAAAAATTATTTACTGTGCATCAACAGGTGTCTTTGTTCTGTCGGCATTGTAGATGTAGAAGCCTTTTCCTGACTTAACACCTAAGTTGCCGCCGCGAACCATCTTACGGATAAGAGGGCAAGCACGATACTTGGAGTCGCCTGTTTCTTTGTAAAGAACATCCATGATAGCAAGGCAGATATCAAGACCGATGAAGTCGCCGAGTTCAAGGGGACCCATGGGATGATTTGCACCAAGCTTCATAGCGTTGTCGATACCTTCAACATCCGAAACACCTTCCATCTTGATGAAAGCTGCTTCGTTGATCATAGGAATGAGGATACGGTTTACTACGAAACCTGCTGCCTCGTTAACCTGTACTGAAGTCTTTCCGATCTCTGCGGAGATCTTCTTGATCGTCTCAACGGTTGCTGCGGGAGTGTTAACACCTGCGATAACCTCAACAAGCTTCATTCTGTCTGCGGGATTGAAGAAGTGCATTCCCACTACAGGTCTGTTTACACCGTTACCGATCTCGGTAATTGAAAGTGAAGAAGTATTTGAAGCAAATACACAAGACTCTTTGCAGATAGCGTCGAGTTCTTTGAATGTAGTCTGCTTAACGTTCATATCTTCGAATGCTGCTTCTACGATAAGATCGCAGTCAGCGCAAAGATTCTCTTTAAGACCGGGAGTGATCTTCTTAACGATCGCATCAACCTGATCCTGAGTCATCTTTCCTTTTTCAACGAGCTTTGCATAGCCCTTTACGATTTTGTCTTTTCCGCCTTCAGCCCACTCCTGCTTGATATCGCAGAGTGCAACTTCATAGCCTTCTGTCTGAGCAAATGCCTTTGCAATGCCCTGTCCCATGGTGCCGGCACCAATAACGCCTACCTTCATAGTAGTTCCTCCTTAGATGATATATATGTTTGTTTGAATGATTAACAGTTCTTGAAAGGTACAACCTTTAATTTCTTTTCTTTGTCCTTCTCAAGGAAGTTGCCCATTCCGGCTTTCTGATCTTCTGTCTCGAAGCAGTCGCCGAAAAGTTTCTCTTCGATCACGATAGCCTTGTCCATATCAACTTCAAGACCGTCGTTAATAGCCTTCTTGCAGTTTCTTACTGCGATGGGAGCGTTTGCTGCGATGGTAGCTGCCATCTTCTCTGCGGTAGCAAGAAGATTTTCCTGAGCGCTCTTAACCTGATTTCCTGCCTCATCAAGTTCAGCGGATACAACCTGGTTAACAAGTCCGATGCGAAGTGCTTCGGGTGCTTTGATGTTACGTGCGGTGTAGATAAGCTGCTTAGCCATTCCTGCGCCTACCAAACGTGCAAGTCTCTGTGTACCGCCGAATCCGGGTGTAATACCAAGACCTACTTCGGGCTGTCCGAATACTGCGTTGTCAGAACAGATTCTGATGTCACAGCTCATTGAAATCTCGCATCCGCCGCCGAGTGCAAAACCGTTAACAGCTGCGATAACGGGAATGGGGAATGTCTCGATCTTTCTGAATACGTCGTTTCCTTTCTTACCGAAAGCTTCGCCTTCTGCCTTTGTAAGAGTGCTCATCTCTGCGATGTCCGCACCTGCCACAAAGCTCTTCTCGCCTGCGCCCGTAAGTACAAGGCAACGAACGGTGTTAAGATCAACGTTTGAAAATACCTCGTCAAGCTCTTCAAGCACCTGTGAATTAAGTGCGTTAAGCGCCTGAGGTCTGTTGATGGTGATGATGCCTACCGCATCTTTTACTTCGTATAATACGAATTCCATGTTTAATCCTGCTCCTCTCTTTAAACACACCAATATCCGGGCGAATTTTCACCCGGATACGGTCAATTGGTATATTAATCTCTCTTAACGATAGTAGCGCAACCCATACCGCCACCGATACAAAGTGTAGCGAGACCGGTCTTAAGATCCTTAGCTTCCATCTCGTGAAGAAGTGTTACAAGGATTCTTGCGCCCGATGCTCCTACGGGGTGACCGAGTGCGATGGCGCCACCGTTGGGGTTAAGCTGCTTGTCAACGTCGATACCAAGGTCTTTTCCTACTGCTACAGACTGTGCTGCGAATGCTTCGTTAGCCTCGATAACGTCGAAATCTTCAATCTTCATATCAGCCTTAGCCATAACTTTTCTTGTGGCTGCTACAGGTCCGATACCCATAACTTCGGGACGAACACCTGCAAG
>CAMYYF010000219.1:0-3075 GCA_947303375.1 uncultured Lachnospiraceae bacterium | reverse complement strand
TCATAATTTTCCTCGTTTCAAGTCTAAGCTTATTCTTTGGTTAATACATAAAATCTGTACAGTTCTTCTTCCTCATCATAAATGTCTTTGTACATTTTCGTTTCAATCAGTTTGAAGCCTGATTTTTCTGCAGTTTTGTAAGATTGTTCATTATTTGCTTTTATGGTTGCAATGATTTCTTTTTCATTGTAATGATCGAAGAAATAATCCGTATATGCTTTTACCGCTTCTGCCGCGTAACCTTTTCTTCTGTAATCGGCTCCGATAAAATAGCAGATTCCAATCTTGTCTGTATCTTCATAATATGTGCAACCAACATTTCCGATGACTTCGTTTGTTGCTTTATCTACAACGGTGCAGGGAATGTAATCAACTCTCGGATTGTCGTTTGCCGTAAGTTCAAGTGCTTCTTCAATCCACTCGCCCATCCATTCCGCACAGTTTACGTCAAATCCGACTTCATCAAGGCTTCCGTCCTCCGCCATCTTGGCATATACAAGTTCGTCGCCTCTTTCAAGCGATCTGACTATTAATCTTTCTGTTTCTATATTCATTTTTTTATCTCCTTTAATCCCAGTTGTTGTTTTTGTCTTTAAACTTTTTCATTTCTTTGGCCCATCTTGAGATTTCTTTTTTCATAGCGTAATTGCGGGTATTCTCGGCGCCAAGATTTACATAGAGTTCGTATCTCTCACGCGAGAGTTCTCCGCTTTCAAGTGCTGCTTTTATGGCACAGCCGGGCTCGGTATCGTGACGGCAGTTGCTGAATTTGCATCTGCTTTCAAGCTCAACGATATCCGAAAAAGTATCATCAATTCCATCCTGCGTATTGGCCATACCAATCTCTCGCATACCCGGAGTATCAATGATGAAAACGCCTTCTTTAACTTCAATAAGCTGCCTGTGCGTCGTAGTGTGTCTTCCCTTGGAATCGTCTTCTCTGATCTCGGAAGTTTTCATTACTTCGCTGCCGACAATTGAGTTAATAAGTGTAGATTTTCCTGCACCCGATGAGCCCATCAGACATATGGTGGTTCCCGGTGTGAAGTATTCTTCCAGTTCATCAAGCCCGATATCAAGCAAAGCCGAAACCGCATGCACACGGATGTTGTCGGAAATCGATTCAACTTCCCTGACATATCTTCCCACGTTGTTGCAAAGATCCGATTTGGTGAGGATTGCAACCGGTATCGAATTGCCCTGAAGTGCCACGCTAGCATATCTCGCTATTCTGTTAAAAGAATAATCATCGTTTAACGAAGTCACTATAAAAGTGTAATCAACGTTTGCGACCATATGCTGCATAACACCTGTTTTAGCCTGGTCCGGTCTTTGTAAAAAACTCGATCTTTCGCAGACCGTAAGAATCGTGCACTCTCCGTTAGGGTTATAAAGAAATGTTACGTAATCGCCCACAACAGGCCACTTCTCTGAGTCTTCCTCATAAAAGCTACCTTTAAGCTTTGCCGGTAATTCCTGCTCGAAGAAACGGATTTTAAAGCTGTTCTTCTGAACCTCCGATATCCTCCCGAGCTTTTCTACATGAAGCCACTGACACGAAAGTTTAAGCGGTTTGTAATAAGGAAACCCTTTTGTAAATTCCTCTATCTCAGCCTCATCTTCGCAAGTTTCAAATACAGGTGCTTCATAATATGTGCCGTGTATTTCCTCGAAACCGTCGTTTAACGGATAGGCCATAAAAGCATCGGAATTGCCGAATGCAGGATGAATGATTCCGAAATTATCACAGGTTTTAAATCCGTGCTTCGGATAATATTCAGGTTCGCCACAGATAACGATACCTTTGTAGCCTGCTTCTTTTGAAAGGGCTAGCGTTTCTTTTAGGAGCTTTGCTCCAATTCCCATATTAAAGCAGGTCGGCTCAACCGCGAGCGGTCCGAAGGTAAGTACTTCATGCTCCGTGTCGCCTGAGGCGACCTTTGCTTTTGAATAAAAGATTGCTCCGACTATCTTGCCGTCAATTTCGGCCACTCTGCTTAACTCAGGCAGATAATCTTCGCTTTCTCGTAGTTTGTGAACCAGCAAATGCTCATTGCATCCCGGACCGTGCAGATTCCAGAACGCGCGCATTGTCATATGTTCGGTATTGTAAAAATCTTCTTTTGTTTCTTTTCTTAAAATAATATTATTCAATGTCTTAATCTCCTTTTAGTACATGTTTCAATTAACAGATGTGATTATTTATTGTATGGAGACCTTGAAATCAAATATAAAAAACCGCGACAAGAAATGCCACGGTTTAAATACATATATAAGTATCTGTCGGACATACCAAACTAGATACGATTAACCGAGGTCATCATACAATATTTACTTACAATATCCAATTTTTCAAAACGCATAAAAATGACCTCTCTTTCTTTTAGAATTTATCATCATGTGTATTCTAACAAACAGTGCTAAAAGTTGTCAACAGAATCAATATCGCCACTATCGTAAGAATTATCATATTCCTTAAAGGCATATTAACTCCTCTGAAACAAATATTATCAATTAAATGTAATTACATGTTTACACACATCACTGCCGTCAAGAATTGTTGATATCTGTTCAAGTTCAAACTTTCTTTCGGGAACAAGCGCTTTAAAAACACAGATCATACTTTCTTTAGAGCATACACATAAACGAGGTGAAGATATTTTAGCATCCGTATGTACAGGACATTCACATTTTTTAAAGATCAATTCATATTTTTTCCCCTGCTCTAAAATGCGGCCGTCTACATTATCTATTTTGTGAATGTTGTTAAAGAACTTATCAAGGTCACCTTCACATTCTTCAAAAAGTGGTCGATACAAGCCACTTACTACAAACTCAGAACAAGTTTTTGCACACTCTGAGAAAAGGCATGAACACTCATTAACATCCAGTTTTTCCAGACCTTTTTCAAGAGTATTGAACCATCCTTCAAAAAACTCGTCTAATCCATTTTCGGCACCCATAAATCTAATCCTCTTTTCTTGTTGTTATCTTCCAATTTATCGTTCTAACTCATTCAAATTATAAGTATAGGAAATCATATCATAATCCCGATTCCCCCATTTATGAGTTCCG
>CAMYYF010000218.1:0-3076 GCA_947303375.1 uncultured Lachnospiraceae bacterium | reverse complement strand
CCTTGCAAAGCTTGCAGCCCTTGCCGCCACATTCGAAGCAGCTTACGTCTACTTCTACGGAAGGCTCCGTGAACGGGAAGTATGAAGGACGAAGTCTCGTTGTGGTTTCTTCGCCGTAAATCTTTTTTACGAATACATCAAGCATTCCCTTAAGGTCGCAAAGAGTAATCTTCTTATCAACTACAAGACCTTCCATCTGTGTGAACATAGGTGAATGTGTAGCATCATCATCAGATCTGAATACCTTACCGGGTGATAAAATCTTAATGGGCGGTTTGGTATTTTCCATCACGTGAATCTGGCCCGATGATGTCTGAGTTCTTAAAAGAAACTCAGGTGATAAATAAAATGTATCCTGCATATCTCTTGCGGGATGATCTGCCGGTGTATTTAAAGCAGTGAAGTTGTAGTAATCGTTTTCGATTTCTGTTCCTTCGTAAATGGTAAATCCCATACCTGCGAAAACATCGATGAGCTGATTTCTCATCTGAGTAATAGGATGAAGATTTCCCTTAGCCTCACATTCGGCATCTATGGTTACATCTATCTTCTCTTTCTCGTATCTTTCTTTTAATTCCTTGGCCTTCATTTTGGCATCAAGATCTTCAAAGACTTCGGTGGCCCAGCTTTTAAGTTCGTTAACCTGCTTGCCGTACTCAGCTTTTTCTTCGTTGGGAATATTCTTCATTTCCTTCATAAGCTGACCGATTTCGCCTGTTTTGGAATCAAGATATTTCTTTCTTAATTCAAAAGCAGTCGCTCTCGAAACCGCATTCTTTTCAATACTGTCGAGAATTTCCTGTTTGAGTGAAGTTAATTTTTCGTTCATAACTGTCTCCTTATAAATTTAAAAATCCCATAAAGACTTCTCTTTACGGGACGTAATATACGCGGTACCACCCATATTCATCAGGCAACAAAATTTGTAAACCTAATGCTCTCATTCCAGTTAACGCCTTCATACGTGCAAACCTACTTATCCGGTCTATCAACCTTCATTTTCAATCTGCAGGCTCCGGTGTGAAATTAATCTTTTATCATTGTCTTAAGAAAGCTTTCAGCGTATCACTTTCTCTCTCTGGAAGAATAATAAAGACTTTTGCACCATCAATGCTTTTTCTTTTAAATTCAAAAATTATTATATTAGCAAATAATCCCTAAAGTCAATACAAATTATTCTATTTCGACTTCGGGAGGTTTGTTCTTTTCTTTTTCTTTCTTGTTAAAGTAAACATTTATGATTCCGCCGAACATAAACAGTACGGACAGAGTGTAAACCCAGATCAGCATAATGATGACCGTTGCCATCGAACCGTAAAGGTTAAATGTCGAATAATTCATCAAATAAAAGTTAAACGCGAAGTTAAAAAGTGTCCACGTAGTTCCTGCAAAAAGAGCTCCTCTCCACTGCTTACGAGGTCTCGTTTTTTTATCGGGAACCCATGCATAAACAAATGTAAGAATAAAAGCATAGAATATCCACTGAAGTAAGAAACGCAGGTTAAAGAGTGCTTCCAGCCATCCGAAGTGGAAACCGAAATATTCACCGAGCAGATCATAAATGTAGTTGATGAACACAACCACTGCAACCATAATTACAAGCGCAACCGCAAAGATAAGCGAATACACAATTGCTTTTAATCGTAAAAGAATAAAATTCGAAAGTTCGGCGCATCCGTTAATTACATTTAGTCCGCTCTTAATGCCCTGTATGCCTTTAGCGGCAGACCATAAAAGAATTAAGGTTGTAATGGAGAGAATTGCGGGCGAATGGCCGTATAACTGTTTGATAATATTGACAGTAAGCGAGTCAAGCGCTTCCGGAAGAACCTTTGAAAGGAAATCAAGTACTCCCGCTTCTGTAAGCGGAGTAAAAGGAATAATCGAAAATACTAAAAGCACTGTAGGGAAAATCGCAAGAAATACAAAAAAGGCAACACTCGATGCGAATAATCTCGCATTGGTTTGCCGATACATCATTGATATTTCCATGTACCCATTAAAAAAAGCTTTTATTTTCTTCATAATAAACAACCCGAAACATGATCTCGCATTTTGACTCCTAGCGAATAGCTAGGTGGGTGTCCGCAAATAAATTTCTGCCTTCCAACGGATAAAGCTTACATGGCCTGACATAGATTTAAAGATATAGGATTCCCGTTTAAAGTGATGTAGGGTCAAAATAGCAAGTCGTCATATTTCAGGTATCTTTATTATAATATAAAACATCAAAAAAATCAATGTTTTGAAAGTGGACCAGACGGGGGTCGAACCCGTGTCCAAAAGCAAATTCCCTCTCCTTCTCCTATCACAGTCAATCATCAAAATTCCCTTACCTAAGAGACGCTTGACAATCTCTTAAATTCGGTAGTCCCTTATACGCCCGTTAGGACGGGACAAGCCTAACGTCGTTTCCTGTCAGTAAATGATGCCCTAAGATATCAAGACAGGTACTGATACCACGGACACGCCGCGATTAGGCAGCGAAAGCTAATGTTTTATTATCAGCGTTTATATTTAAGGTTTGTGAACTGACGCGTCACAGACGGATAGCTTCTAAAGGTGCATTACCCCTGTCGAAACCAGTACTGGCCCGTATTAAATTATCAATGTTCTTCCAATAAATATATCGGATAAAAATTTATATAATAAACATCTCATAAAAGAAATGATTATTATCAGTCATACTGAGAATTCTTAAATTCCCTTCTGGTCTCGCGCTCATAATCCTTCTTTGCAATGGCGTCTCTTTTATCATAGAGTTTTTTACCGCGGCAAAGACCGAACTCCATTTTGGCCTTGCCTTTTGAAAAATAAACTTTCAAGGGAATGAGCGTATAACCTTTTTCTTTTATCTTGCCCGTCAGCTTCATGATCTCGGATTTGTGGATTAAAAGCTTTCTGGTTCTTAAAGCATCCTTATTGAAAATATTGCCTTTTTCGTATGGGGAAATATTCATTCCGTATACGAAAATCTCACCATTGTCTATACCTATGAAAGACTCTTTTATGGAACATTTGCCCATTCTTAAAGATTTGACTTCGGTCCCTACCAGAACTATTCCGGCTTCAAAGG
>CAMYYF010000217.1:0-3098 GCA_947303375.1 uncultured Lachnospiraceae bacterium | reverse complement strand
AAGCAGACAGAAGTATTCGAAGCTGCAGAGACATTCGCTAGAGTAGAAGGTATTCTTCCTGCTCCCGAAAGTTCACATGCAATCAAGGTTGCAATTGATGAAGCTCTTAAGTGCAAGGAAACAGGCGAAGCAAAGAATATCGTATTCGGCCTTACAGGTACAGGTTACTTTGATCTTGTTGCATACCAGAAATTCCATGACGGCGAGATGAGCGACTATGTTCCCACAGACGAAGAACTTGCAAAATACAGAGCAAAACTTCCTAAAGTAAACTAATTATTTATTTATCCTATAAAACTTTTTCCAATTCCTATAAAACTATTGTAATAATGCAGGCAGAGGGCGTAAGTCCTCTGCTTTTTTATACCCTAAAATATTGAATTAACCGACTTTTCAAGTTAAACTTAAGTAGTGCGAAAAAGACAGAAAATATCGTCTTCGCAAATAATAAAATTTGTGAGGTACTTATGAAAAAGATAGGACTTGTAGGCGGTACGGGACCGGAGTCAACGGTTATGTACTATAAGAAATTAAACAGTGAAATAGATTTGCTGACAAATGAAGGAAGCATGCCTGACATCGCTATTGAGAGCGTTGATTTCAGAAGGGCTTGGAATTATGTCATAAACCAAGAAACCGACAAACTGACGGACTATATGGCAGAAAAAGTTAACAACCTGGCTTCATCCAATGCAGAAGTTATTTCTTTAACCGCGGTAACAATGCATATGGTATACGATGCAGTTGTCGAAAAAACGGGCGTTTCTCTTGTCAGCATTCCAAAGGCTGTTTGCGAGGAAATTGTTGCAAACGGAATTAAAAAAGTAGGTCTTTTCGGAACCCTCGCTACGATGGAACAGGACTATATGAAAAAAGACCTTATTGAGAATGGTGTTCAGGTATTTGTTCCGAATGAAGAAGAGAGAGCTCTCATCGGCAAAAGGATTTACGAGGAGCTTGAAAAAGGCATCGTAAAAGAATCGACCCTTGCCGAATTAATAGGCATTATCAACAGAATGAAAGAAGATGACGGCATTGAAGGACTTATTTTAGGATGTACCGAACTTCCTTTGATTCTTAGCTCGGATAACTGTCCCGTGAAGTGCTTTGATTCGGTTGAGGTGCATTTGAAAAAGCTTATAAAGCTGGCGATGGAATAACGAATGAAAAAGAAATTATTTGTCGGATTTAAAGGAAAGAATAATTCATCGAGTATGCTTGTGAGTTCGATATCATCGGAGCATTTTTTACTGACCAATTCTTTCGAAGGAGTAAGAAAGGATATTGATGAGTTATTTGAAGATTATGATGAAGTATATTTGTTTGGAGCAGATAAAAACTTAAGCGATTCTTTTAGGATTGAGAGGCTTGCAGAAAAAGGTGGCAAGAGGCTTAAATCCAAACTGGATCTGGAGAAAGTAAAGGAGCAATTCGCTTCTTTTAGAATCAAAGCCGAAATATTAAACACTACGACAAAATACCTATGCAATGATGCATACTGGTACCTGCTTGAAAAGTATAAGGGAAATGCGGTTTTGATTCATATTCCGACCGTAAAGAATTTTAAAGAAGAATGGATATCCGACGTTAAGAAGGCGATAAAAAGTGCGAGTAAATGACGGAGAAAAAAATAAATATTTTAATTAGAAGAAAAACAGGAGAGCGCGATGAGCGAATATATAATTAGAGATGTTCGGATTGAAGACGCCGAGCGATTGGTTGAAATTTATTCATATTATGTTTTAAATACAGCCGTTTCATTTGAATATGAAGTTCCCTCGGTCAGCGAATTTGAAGAGAGAATAAAGCATACCACAGAGAAGTATCCGTACCTTGTATGTGAAAAGGACGGAAAGACAGTGGGATATGTTTATGCTGGGGCATACAGTGTGCGTGAGGCATATACCTGGACTGCAACCACATCGATTTATCTGGATAAGGACTATCGAAGACAGGGCATCGGAGCTTTGTTATATAAGGAAATTGAAAAGCGTCTAAAAGAAAAAGGCATTATCAATCTTTTAGCAGGTGTTGCTTATGTGGAAAATGAGGATGAATATCTTTCGCACGACAGCTGCAAATTCCATGAAAATCAGGGCTACACGGAAGTTGCACACATGAAAACAGTGGGCAGGAAATTTGACAGATGGTACGATCTTTTATGGTATCAGAAAAAAATATAAGAGGGAAAATATGACACACAAAGAAAAAGCATTGGTTTATTTTGGAAACAAATTTCATTGTTCGCAGTCTGTCCTGGCAGCATTTGCGGATGAGGTCGGACTCAGCGAAGAGCAGGCATTAAAACTCGGAGCTTGCTTTGGCGGCGGAATGCGTCAGGGCGAAGTATGCGGTGCTGTTACAGGTGCACTGATGGTGTTGGGAATGCTTTACGGTCAGCACGACAAGGATGATCTGGAAAGCAGAATGACGGCAAACAAAGTGAATGATGAAATGATGAAAAGATTCAGGGAAAAGAACAAAACATATATCTGCAACGATTTGCTCGGATGTGATATTTCGACACCTGAGGGAGCGCAGTATTGCATTGAGAATAAACTCTTCACGGAATTCTGCCCAAAGATGGTTGAAAGTGCGATTGAAATACTGGAAGAGATAATTGCGGAGAATAAGTAGATTATGAAAAAAGGTTTTTTTACGGCCTTGAGCAGGCGAAAAAATGATTGTACAAATTTTCCTTTTTCGGATAAACCCAATACAGCTTGTTTTACTTGCAGTCACGTGTTAGAGGAGCATAAACCTATTTTATATGTATCTCATGATGATGACGGATACTGGTCGTTTCTTTGTGGCGGAAGTCATACAGAAAAAGAAATGAGGCTGGTTGCGCTTTCTGAGATACTGGAAATTGACGGCTCCATGGCTGATTTGGCAGGCCTTGATTACGGTCAATATGCAGAAGCTGAGGATGAGAAAGGCAACTGGGTTGTAGGGAGAGAGTGATTCATTATTCAAGTATTCTATTTAGAGGGAACTACGCGCGGATTAATGTAATGTTGAAGAAGGCGCGTAGTTTTTTTTATGAGGTTAGGCGGGACTACGCGCACTTAGGGCATTTATTGAAATAGGCGCGTAGT
>CAMYYF010000216.1:0-3111 GCA_947303375.1 uncultured Lachnospiraceae bacterium | reverse complement strand
TTACAAGTTTGCTTTCCATGGTTTTGGGATTGATATCCTTTACGCTCACACCGCCATGAGTGATAATGGCCTCATCAAAATCCCTCGTGCCTTTAATCGTAAGCGGAAGTCTCTTTGTATAATCGAGAATATTTTTTCTTTCTTCCCTGGTTATCTCATTGCACTTTTTATAAATATCCACACCCGCAAGCTCACATATTTTAGTCCCGAGTTTAATCGGATATATATTGCCGAGTATGTTTTTTAAATCTTTTTTGTTACCTTCTTTTAATTCTCTGATAAGCCTTGCATCAAATTCATCATCCGACAAAGCAGGTTTTAAATCTATAAAAACTTTTATGTCTTTTTCATCGCTTTTGGCGAGTATGGAGCTCGCGGTAAGAACAAGAGGACCGCTAATACCGAAGTGTGTGAACAGCATCTCTCCCATTTCCCTGTATTTTAATTTGTCTTTTATAAAAAGAGACAGACTTACATTTTTAAGAGAAAGACCTGTTAATTCCATTGGCCATTTTTCAAATGTTTCAAGGGGCACCAGCGCAGGCTTTAAGGCTGATATGCGATGGCCTTCGTCCCCGGCCCATCTTAAACCGTCTCCGGTGGAACCTGTCGATTTATAACTGATACCGCCCGTGGCGATTATGACCTTGTCGGCTTTAATTATTTCACCGTCGTCCGTTTTAACTCCGACTGCTCGCTTTGAGAAGTTTCTTTTAACCCCGTCGTCTTCTGCAATGCTTTCGGTAATAATGCTTTTAACCGGAGTGTTTAATCTCAAATCCACACCGGATTTCTTTAAAGCATTGTTAAGTGCCCTGATGATATCCGAAGAATGGTCGCTCACGGGAAATACACGATTGCCTCT
The DNA here is from genome assembly GCA_947303375.1 of uncultured Lachnospiraceae bacterium. GTDB lineage: Bacteria > Bacillota > Clostridia > Lachnospirales > Lachnospiraceae > UBA3766. The sequence continues at coordinate 2,246 of CAMYYF010000216.1, read as the reverse complement.
CTCTGTTTTTAAAGGAGTTCCGTTATCTTCGATAAGCTTCATCAAATCCGTATTGTTAAACATAGAAAAAGCACTGTATAAAAACTTGGGATTGCTGACTATATTTTCAAAAAACTCATCTTCCGTGCAGGCATTGGTCACATTGCATCTTCCTTTGCCCGTGATAAAAAGTTTTTTGCCCGTTTTTTCGTTTTTTTCAAGCAGAACCACTTTATCGCCTGTCTGGGAAGCGCTTATCGCCGCCATCATGCCCGCGGGTCCCGCACCTATAACAATTGTCTTCATTTTAACGCCTTTACATACATAAAAATTGTACAAAAAACGCCCGAAAAAGTAAAGAAAAACCGACCTTGTAAAAAGGCCGGTTTTTTATAAAAGATTAAATTATCATTAAACAGGGTAAGCACCGTTCTTGGAATCGGCAGCCGTAAGGTCAACCTTTTCCTGCTGAGCTTTTCTGTACTTGAAGAAGTCTACAGCAACCTGAGGGAATAATGCGTATGATAATACGTCCTCATCCTGCTGTTTCCATTCTTTCATTTCTGCTTCAAGCTTATCCATTTCGTTTGTTAAGCCTGCAGCATCAGCTGAACGTTCTGTGTATCTCTTCTCACCGGGAATAACCTTGTCGATTACTTCCTGGTTCATAGGCTTGATTGTCTGGCCGTATTTACCGCGAAGAAGGTCCTTGGTCTGGTCGGTAGCAACTTTGTATCTCTCGCCCATAAGAACGTTGAATACAGCCTGTGTTCCGACGATCTGTGAAGAAGGTGTAACAAGAGGGGGCTCACCGAGGTCTTTACGAACTCTGGGAATTTCCTTAAGCACTTCTTCGTACTTGTCTTCTGCGTTCTGCTCTTTTAACTGAGAAATCATGTTTGAAAGCATACCGCCGGGAACCTGGTAAAGCAATGTCTTGATGTTTACTCCAAGAGACTTTGTGCTCATAAGGCCGTTTGCAAGGCATTCTTCTCTGTAAGGACGGAAGTAATCAGCGATTTCTGCAAGAAGATCCTGATCAAATCCTGTATCGTATTCTGTACCCTTGAAGGTTTCAACCATAACTTCTGTAGCGGGCTGTGATGTACCGAGTGCGAAAGGTGAAATAGCACAGTCGATAACATCTACGCCTGCTTCTACAGCCTTAAGGTAAGTCATTGAAGCAACACCTGAGGTGTAGTGTGTATGAAGCTGAATGGGAAGCTTTGTTTCTTCCTTCATTGCCTTGATAAGTTCTGTAGCTCTGTAAGGAAGAAGAAGTCCTGCCATATCCTTGATACAGATTGAGTCAGCACCCATCTCTTCGATTTCTTTAGCTACCTTTGCCCAGTACTCAAGTGTATAAGCATCACCGAGTGTATAGGAAAGAGCTATCTGAGCATGTCCTCTGCCTTCCTGAGCTTTAATCTTGTTGGTTGCATCAACTGCAGCCTGAAGGTTTCTCAAATCGTTAAGGCAGTCGAAAATTCTGATGATATCGATACCGTTTGCGATTGATTTTTCTACGAATGAATAAACAACGTCATCTGCGTAAGGACGATATCCTAAAATATTCTGTCCTCTGAAAAGCATCTGAAGTTTTGTATTCTTAAAGCCTTCTCTTAACTTACGAAGTCTTTCCCAGGGATCTTCCTTAAGGAAACGAAGAGAAGCATCAAATGTTGCACCACCCCAGCACTCTACCGAATGATATCCTACTTTATCCATCTTATCTACGATGGGGAGCATTACTTCGGTCGGCATTCTTGTTGCAATCAAAGACTGATGAGCGTCACGAAGGACGGTTTCAGTTATTTTAATAGGCTTTTTTTCTGCCATTGTATTTTCCTCCATAGAATTATAAATTTACCAATCGCGATAATACGGATTTCTCCGTATCTGCGATGCTATCAAAAGACTCCAAAGATAGCCATGAATGTACCTGCTGCAACAGCGGTACCGATAACTCCGGCTACGTTGGGTCCCATTGCGTGCATCAAAAGGAAGTTTGAAGGATCTGCCTCTGCACCGACTTTCTGAGAAACTCTGGCAGCCATGGGAACGGCTGAAACACCTGCCGAACCGATAAGAGGATTAACCTTGCCTTTGGTGAGTACACACATTATCTTACCGAAGATAACTCCGGCAGCCGTACCGAACGAGAATGCTACAAGTCCGAGTACAACGATTGCTACAGTTTCGAAATTAAGGAATGCTTCTGCACTTGTTGTAGCACCAACGGATGTACCGAGGATGATAACTACGAT
>CAMYYF010000215.1:0-3119 GCA_947303375.1 uncultured Lachnospiraceae bacterium | reverse complement strand
TCTGGCAGGCAACTCTTATTTCGATGACCAATTTAACGAGCGCCGGACAGTTTGCAGGTCTCACAATTATGATTTCGGGCGGAAGTATCGTCGAAATGATTATTTCGCAGTTTATCATCAATCTGCGATATTCTTTGATGTCGATTTCACTTTCGCAGCATATAGATAAAACTATGAAGCTTCCGCAGAAGCTTTTCTTCGGAGAGTTTCACACGGATGAAATATTCGCGGTATCAATGGGTCGACCCGAGAAACTCGGTAAGAAGTATTTCCTGGGAATAATAATCGCACCTTACATAGGCTGGTCATTAGGAACTTTCCTTGGAGCAGTCTGCGGCGAAATTCTTCCCGCAATGGTAGTAAGTGCGCTCGGAGTGGCATTATACGGTATGTTTATAGCAATCGTCGTTCCGCCGATGAAGCATTCGTGGAAGATAAGCATTGTAGTTGCAATTGCGATTGCATTGTCGCTTTGCTTTAAGTTTGTACCGCTCCTAAAAGATGTATCCTCGGGATTTGCAATCATCATCTGCGCAGTTGTGGCATCTCTCTTCGGTGCGATTGTATTTCCGATTGATGAAGAAAAAAAGACTGCAAAGAGTGAAGGAGGTAGCGAATGAACTGGCTTGAATTCTTAACATACCTCCTTGTAATGGCGGGCGTGACATATTTAATCAGAGTTCTTCCTTACATTTTTATGCGTAAGGAAGTAAAGAATAAGTTTTTCAAATCGTTTCTTTTATACGTTCCATACACCGTGCTTGCGGCGATGACGATTCCTGCAATTCTTTTTGCAACAGACAATATCTACAGCGCAATAGCAGGCCTGGTGGTTGCGGTAATTGTGGCTTTATTTGAAAAAGGACTTTTGACCGTTGCGATTTCATCGTGCGTGGCTGTACTGCTCGTGGAACTGGTGCAGAAATTTGTTTTATAAAAGATAATTCTTTTATGAGCGGATGGTTTGAAAACGAAGAAGAATTAATATATAATGTCTTTGTCGTTATGACTATTAAGGATGATTTTTCAGATTTTAAAGACAGGAGAGGAAAATCATGGAGAGAATAAGCGGCACATTGGAAAGAGAAAAATTAACAAAGGCTATGAACGGCTGTATCGAATGGATCAGAGAGTTCTTTGAGGAAAACGGAAAAGGCTGCAATGCGGTTTTGGGTATTTCCGGAGGCAAGGATTCATCGGTTGTTGCGGCACTTCTTGTGGAAGCGCTCGGCAAAGACAGAGTAATCGGCGTACTTATGCCTAACGGCGAACAGGCCGATATCGATATGGCGCACCTTTTGGTAGACCATCTTGGCATCAAATATTATGTGATCAACATAAAAGATGCAGTCGAAGGCATCAAGAATGCTTTCCCCGAAGAATTAAAAATGAGCGATCAGGCGAGAATCAATTTGTCTCCCAGAATCAGAATGAGTACAGTGTATGCGGTTTCACAGAGCGTGAACGGACGTGTAGCCAATACATGTAATCTTTCGGAAGACTGGGTTGGATATTCAACGAGATACGGTGATTCCGTAGGCGATTTTTCACCCTGCTCGCATTTCACCGTCCAGGAAGTAAAAGAAATCGGTAGAATTCTCGGCCTTCCCGAAGCACTTATAGAAAAGGCTCCGAGCGACGGACTCTGTGGCAAGACCGACGAAGACAATCTCGGTTTCACATACGCGGTGCTTGATAAATACATCAGAACAGGCGAGATCGAAAACGAGGAAACAAAGAAACTCATTGATTACAAGCATAAAATGAATTTGTTTAAACTCGAAGTAATGCCTTCATACGAGCCCAAGTGGGATTAATTTAGAAAGAGAAAAAACATGAACAACGGATATGTCAATTTAAAACAACAGGTTATCGAACTGATAGGATATTTAAGGAGTCTGCTTTATCCCGAAATCTTCGGAGAGATGGGATATAAGTCAACCGAAGCTTTAAAGTCTGAAGCAAATTCGGTGCTTTGCGATACGCTTTCGACGGTATTTGAAGATGATACCGACTGCGAGGCAATTGCAAAGAAATATTTCGAGAGTATTCCCGATATCAAAAAGCTTCTTGATACCGATGTTCAGGCTGCATACGAGGGCGACCCCGCAGCCAAGTCAACCAAGGAAGTTATGCTTGCATATCCTGCATTCGAAGCAATCAGTATATTCAGAATCGCGCATGTCTTTTATGAGCTGAAAGTTCCCATTTTACCCAGAATGATGACAGAATATGCTCATAAAAATACAGGTATCGACATTCATCCCGGAGCAACCATCGGACCTTTCTTCTTCATCGACCACGGTACGGGCGTTGTAATCGGTGAGACGACTACAATCGGCGAACATGTAAAGCTTTATCAGGGCGTTACACTCGGTGCGAAGAGCTTTGCAGTTAACCCTGACGGAACCCTCGTAAAAGGAATCAAGCGTCATCCCGACATAGGCAATAATGTAGTTATTTACGCAGGCGCTACTATTTTAGGAGGAAATACTCAGATTGGTGACAACTGCGTAATAGGCGGTAACGTATGGCTTACCCATTCCGTTGATGCCGGCAATACCGTTCTCGCCGCACATGAGCGAAACGAAATCTTTACGAAAGAATAAAAAGCATATTATCTATTGACACAAAGCGTTATATAGAGTAATTTATATATGATAAAAAAATAAGTCTCTTATTCAGAGTGGTGGAGGTACATAGGACCTGTGAAGCCACGGCAACCCCTACAAGGAAGGTGCCAACCTGAGCGAGAAATCGAACAATAAGAGGACTATGGTATATGGTTAAAATGCCCGGTCCTTTTAAGGAGCGGGCTTATTCTTTTATAAAGCGGAAAAATCCGTGTATCGTTGTTTATTAAAAAAGGAGAACACAATGGAAAGAAAAATTTTCACTTCAGAATCGGTTACCGAAGGCCATCCTGACAAAGTCTGCGATGCGGTTTCGGATGCCATACTTGATGCGTGCATGGCGGCAGATCCCATGAGCCGTGTAGCATGTGAGACAACAGTTTGTACAGGTTTCGTACTTGTTACAGGCGAGATTACAACCAAGGCTCAGCTTGATTATCAGAAGATAGTCAGAGAGACAGTTAATGAAATCGGATATAACGATGC
>CAMYYF010000214.1:0-3121 GCA_947303375.1 uncultured Lachnospiraceae bacterium | reverse complement strand
AACAAAGGATGAAATTCGAGTTCGTTTTCATCAAGAAGTTTGGTAATTATTTTACGGTTAAAATCATTAAGATAGAGAATACCTATCTCACTTTTAAACTTCTTTACATCCTGAATAACGTCATATGTTTTTGTCTCATACATGGCAAAATCATAGCCGTCCATTCCGAACTCTTCGACCATTTTGGCAAATGCGTCTACCGCAAAAGCATAATGCTGCGCGGAAACGCTGAAACGTTTCTTGATTTTACCGCCCGTTATATATTTGTTTTCAATCAGTTCGTACTGCGTAACAACCTGCTTGGCATATCCGACAAATTCTTCCCCTTCGGGCGTCAGACTAATCCCGCGATTGGAACGGATAAAAATATTAATGCCGATTTCCTCTTCAAGTTCGCGGATTGTAGCCGAAATCGAAGGCTGCGAAATAAACAGTTTCTTGGACGCTTCATTCATCGAAGAGCTTGATGCTACCGCAATAACATAACTTAACTGTGAAAGAGTCATATATCCTCCAAATTAAATATAATCTCTCTTTTATTTTAATGATAATTTATTATTCGTAAAGGTCACCGGACAGATAATGTTCTCCGCTGTCGGGAATGATTACCACAATGTTTTTGCCTGAATTCTCGGGACGTTCTGCGATAACTTTGGCTGCATATAAAGCAGCGCCTGCGGAAATGCCTACGGTAAAGCCTTCAAGTCCGGGGATAAGTCTCGCATATTCGTAAGCCTGATCGTCCGTTACATCTATTACTTCATCAAAAATCGAAACATCCGTTACGGGAGGGATTGCACCGCCGCCTATACCCTGAATCTTGTGAGGGCCTGCAGTTCCGCCGTTTAAAAGCGCACTTCCCGTAGGCTCTACGCCGATTACCTTAATATCGGGGTTCTGCTCTTTAAGGAATTTGCCTGCACCGCTTACGGTTCCGCCCGTGCCTGCAGCCGATACGAAAATATCCACTTTGCCATCGGTATCTTCCCAAATTTCGGGACCTGTTGTCCTATAATGTGCAAGAGGATTATTGGGATTACCGCCCTGGCCCAGGATAACCGCATTTTCAGTTTCAGCCAGCAATTCTGCTGCCTTTGCATTTGCACCGCCCATGTTCAATTCACCCGGTGTATGATAAACTTCTGCACCGAAAGCTTTTAATAGTCTGGTTCTTTCTTCCGAAAGATTATCAGGCATACAAATCTTAACCTTGTATCCTTTCGCAGCCGCAATCGAAGCAATGCCTATACCGGTATTGCCGGATGTGCCTTCGATAATCGTACCGCCTTCCTTCAAGTCGCCTGCTTCTTCCTTGCCGTTAATCATCGATAAAGCGATTCTGTCTTTTACGGAACCTGAGGGATTAAAGAATTCAAGTTTGCCGAAAATCTTATTGTCTGTACCAATCTTTTTTTCAAATGCATGAAGCTCAAGAAGCGGTGTGCGTCCTATAAGCTCTGTAATATTGTGATAGATTTTACCCATTGTTTTATCCTCCGAATTTTTCTTTTATTCTTTTCTTCTATTTCTCTTTTAATTTACTGCTCTTCAATCCTGAATTTATGTTCGGGATCTTTGCTTAAGCTCTCTCTTCCCGAGGGAATATTCCATATTGAAAGATCCGGTCCGAGGGGAAGGATATCATTAGGATTGGTCTTTAAGCAGCATAAGTGATAATGCTTCTTAATCGCTTCAAAATGCGTATTGTCGCCAAATGCACTCTCAGCATACAAATCCCTCGCGTATCCCCAAAGATTCGGATAATCCTTAAGCATCTTTTTATTGACTCTGAAACCGTTGTAGTAGGCAATGTCAAATCTTGCGAGTGTAACATAGAGTCTGATATCAGATTCGGTAATATAGTCGCCGAATAAAAATCTCTGATTTGAAAGTCTTTCCTCGAGCTTGTCAAAAGCATCAAAGACGAGTTTAAAAGCATCAGAATAGGCTTCCTGGCTCGTTGCAAACCCCGCCTTATATACGCCGTTGTTGACATTGTGGAATATATAATCGTTAAGCTCTTCGATATCGTCTCTTAATTCCACGGGATAAAGCTCCGGTGCGTCTTTTTTATGATATTTTTTCCAGGCCGTTTCAAAATATGTGGTGAGTTTAAAATAATCATTGTTCACCACAGCCCCGGTTTTAAGGTCTACAATTGCGGGAACCGTATATCTTCCCTGATAGTCGGGATCAGCTTTTTTATAAGCTTCACTTAAAAGATGAATACCAAGGACAGGATCTTTGTCACCTTCATCAAGCGTAAACGCCCAGTCAGACCAGGGCACATCCGGTCTTATGGGGTCAAGTGTTCCTACCGAAATCACATCCTCAAGGCCCATGAGCTGTCTAACGATAATCGATCTGTTGGCCCAGGGGCACACAGGTGCCCACAGAAGCCTGTATCTGTCTTTTTCTACAGGAAGTTCACCTTCCTTATCTCCAAACGGCGTTACGAATCTGTTGGCCTGTCTTTCGAATTTACCGTTACTTTGTATTTCTCCGTTTGTTACATGATCTACGACTGCCATCATTCCACCTCCGCCAGGTTATTGGATATATTTTCGTTCCCCACGTATAAGGGACCGAATTTATCCGCTCTGTCATTTGCTTCTTCCCAGACACTTTCATCGGGACCGTCCGGTAAAATATTGTCGGGGTTTTCGGAAGCTCCCAAAAGATATCCTCTTTTAATCGCATCAAAATCAGTACTCTCTTTAAATGCAGGAATGGAATAAAGTTCCTTGGCATAATTCCATAGATTCGGATAATCCATGATTCTTTTCTCATTAAGACGGAACCCGAAATAATAAGCCGTGTCGAATCTTGCAAGCGTAACATAGAGTCTTACATCACTGTCGGTAAGTCTGTCTCCGAAAAGAAATCTTCTGTCCGCGAGTCTTTCTTCCAGCCAGTCAAGTCTGTCAAATACAAGATGATAATTCTTCTCATACTCCTCCTGACTCTTGGCAAAGCCCGCCTTATATACACCGTTATTTATCTCGTTAAACAGGATTTCATTAAGTGCATCTATTCCTGTTCTGAGTTCCAAAGGATAAAGATCGGGTGCGCCCTCTTTCCAGAAAGGCTTCCATACAGTTTCCCAGTAGTTGCTTAAACG
>CAMYYF010000213.1:0-3125 GCA_947303375.1 uncultured Lachnospiraceae bacterium | reverse complement strand
GAACCGGGCTATCGCCTCTCTTAAAAGGTTGTCATCCGGTCCCGGCACCGCCGGGGTTTCCGCTTCGATGACATCGCCGAATTCCTCATAGGAAACCGTGTATTCCGAGCCCTGCCGTTTCTCCCGCCTTAAGTACCTGAGGCGGTCGATTGCCTTCTGTCTTGTAATCTTACAGAGGTATGCGGAGAGGACTTCCGGACGGTAGTCCGGCATGGAATTCCACGCTGTGTGATAGGTGTCGTTCACAACCTCTTCCGCATCCTGCCTGTCCCCCACAATCTGCACGGCGACCTTCATCAGGTATTCATGAAAGCGGTTCATGGTCTCCGAAATGGCGCGCTCGTCACGGCGAAAATACAATTCGATTATTTCTGCATCCGTCATGGAATCTGCCTCCGTTTTTTCTCCCTCACACTATTATGCGACAGGGGAGCGGGATTGGTTGCACGGGTTTTTAGTTGATTGCCAAAGTTATTTCCGGTAGTCGGTTGTCAGACTGACTTCCGGTTACGATTATACGCCTCTTGATGTCTTCCTGGCAATTCGGAAAATGTGACTTGTATTTTCGGGGCGATATGGTATTGTAAAAATGCAGGAAACAAAAAAAGGAGAACCAAAATGGCAGAGTTTAAGCATAAGAACCCGATTATTACTTCGATTTATACGGCTGACCCCGCGCCGATGGTGTACGGCGACACGCTGTACCTCTATACGACGCACGACGAGGATCAGCTGATCAATGATTTCTATACAATGTTCGACTGGAGATGCTACTCCACGAAGGACATGGTGAACTGGATCGACCACGGTAAGATTTTCAGCCTTTCGGACATCGAATGGGCGGATGACCGCGCGTGGGCGCCGCAGTGCATTGCGCGAAACGGGAAGTTTTATCTTTACTGCCCGGTGCATAAGATTAACGGCGGCATGGCCATCGCGGTAGGCGTTTCCGACAGTCCGACCGGTCCTTTCAAGGACCTTGGCTACCCGCTCGTTGACGAGGACGACTGGAACGATATCGACCCGACCGTATTCATCGATGACGACGGACAGGCATACCTTTATTTCGGCAATCCCGAGCTTCGCTACGTGCTTCTTAACGAGGACATGATTTCCATCGACGAGAAGGTCGGCGTGCAGAAGATTCCGATGACCGTCGAGTCCTTCGGAAAGGGCAGCCACATGACCGGAACGACTTACGGTGAGGGACCGTGGTTCTATAAGAGAAACGGAATCTATTACATGGTATTTGCCGGATTTGCGGAGGGCGAAAAGCGCAATGAGCACTTCGGCTACGCGACGGCGGAAGGCCCGACCGGCCCGTGGAAGTATCAGGGCGTTCTGATGGAGGAGGGCCCGTGCTTCACGAACCATCCCGGCCTGTGCGATTTCAAAGGCCACTCCTATCTGTTCTACCATACCGACGAGTTGCCGGGCGGCAGCCTGTTCCACCGCTCCGTATGCGTGGCGGAATTCAGGTATAACGAAGACGGAACAATTGACACCATCGAAAAATGCGACGGGGTGGAAGGGATCGGAGAATAATCCTAAAGTTATGGGGAAAAGCTGAATCATAAAAGGAGAGTAAGTATCTCTAATAGCTTTCTTGGCATTTGACGGAAGAAGAGATTGCGCAAAAGATTACTCTTGGAGAAGGACAAGATGACGTAAATGACTGCAAACGGTGAACCCGATGAGTGAAGAGACTGTTTTAATGATGATACCAAGTTTGCAGAGATAAAAGAATACAAAGAGCTCTTGGATTCTGGGATTATTACTCCAGAAGAATTTGAGAAAAAGAAATCAGAATTGTTAGACTTATCCTGAAACCATAATCGGAGGGCCTCCTGAAATCAGGAGGCTCTCTTTTTATGTCCATAACCGGTAAAGGAAGAAAGGGCAAAATATTATAGTTCTCCTTAGAGTATGCAAGATACTTTCTGCGCCAAAAACCAAATTGACACATCGCAAAAAATGTGATAGTATTATGAAAAAGGATCATGGAGGCACAGAATGAAACGATTGTCAATGGAGGAAGCAAGGATAAGAATCTCCGAGTTAGAGGAAGAGAATAAAAAACTTCGAGAGGAGAACGAAAGACTCCGTGCCAGGAATTTCGGGGGAAGAAAGAAACATAATGATGCATGGATGGCAGCGTATAACGATTTTGTGATTCAATTTGAAGATGGTAAAACCATTTCTGAAATTGTTTCAGAAGGAACAATCAGCAGAAGAACTGCCTACCGTTACCTGGAGTATTATAAAGAAATGAAGGGAACGAATGGCGGTTGATGAAAGGCTTGTTTTTATAGACTGGATAGAGAAGGAAGATTTGTGTGGCTATGGGAAATAATCCGAGAAGCGTATCTGTTGTTAAAGATGCGAAAGGAAATCATATTGTTGTTATCAATGATATAGTTTTCAAAGGCAAACAGTCGATCAATTGGGATGACGTTGAAGGATATTTAAGAAAGTATGTAGGGGAGTTTTATACGATTGCGGCTACAAACGAGATTGTTTATATCGGTCCGGATCTTCCTGATGAGTATGCACATTCCGAGTACACAGCTGTTCTGAAAGGTGCAAATGCCAAGGCAAAGGCGAACGCCGCTCAAGGAATACCGGAGTTGATAGAAACAGCGTCAGGGATGAGATACGTCGAAAACTTAAAGAGGAAGCATAAAAATGATGCAAAATACGGATGGTACCGGTATGAATCGAGATTTGCATTGCCGGTATTTGGAGATGGGGATGAAGTGGAAAGATACAATGTTTATCATGTAGCCATGATTTTCCGCCATGGAAAAGATAATAAGAAATACCTGTATGATATTATGAATATAAAAAAAGAAATGAGTAGCCTTTTCCAGTCCGAAGACCTTACTCAGTAGAAAACCCATCTCTCATACAGAATAATAGCAGTCCATCTTTGAAAAGTCAAGTGAGAAAAACCATTTGCCATCCCTGCTTTCTTTTGTTACAATGGAAAACAGTTAAGGCGTCACATTTGCCGCGAGGATTTGGGGTGCGGACGGTGAGTCTTATCAAATAAACAGAAGGGTGGATATATAATGAAAATCGGATGTGTCAAAGAAATCAAGAACAACGAGTTCCGGGTGGGGCTT
>CAMYYF010000212.1:0-3125 GCA_947303375.1 uncultured Lachnospiraceae bacterium | reverse complement strand
ATTGCAATAAACGGCATTCTTTTACCGAATTTTGTGTTTGTTTTATCCGACCATATTCCGAAAAGCGGAAGCAGGATAATTGCAAACACATTGTCCATTGCCATTACGACGCCGTTTAAAACTTCGTTTAAGTGAAACGAATTCTTAAGAATTAACGGTGTTACCGCATCGTACATTCCCCAGAATCCCGATATCGTCATAAATGCCAGACCGGCAAGTATCGTTCTCTTGTAATTTAATTTCATTTTCAGTATCCCTTTTTACACTTTTTCCCTGCGTGAAATAAGTTTTTATCTACGCTCAAAATCAAGTATACAACATTTATGTGCCTTTTGGAAATAATTTTATATTATTGAATTTTCCATGGAAAAATTGTACTATTAACAAGAAAAAACTCTTAATTCGGAGAAGCTATGTACGTATACATTTTAGGCGCATTAATTGCATATCTTATCGGAAGTTTCAGCACTGCTTTTTCCCTTTCAAAAATCCTTAAAAAAGATATTAGAAACGGCGGAAGCGGTAACCTTGGCGCATCCAACACAACCCTTACTTTGGGCTGGAAATGGGGTGTCCTGGTGGGTGCTGTGGATATATTTAAAGGCTTCATAGTCGTTTTCGTAGCCAGAATGTTTTTTAAGGATTATGAATATCTTCCCTACATAGTTGCGTCAATGGCCATCATCGGACATATTTTCCCGTTCTATCTTAAATTTAAAGGCGGAAAAGGTTTCGCAACGCTGATGGGCTGTATTTTAGGATATAATCCGATTGCATTTGTAGTTGCAGGCATACTTGTCATTATCATCACTTTTGCTACGGATTACATCGTTATTGCAACACTTACAATGCTTATAGCATTCCCCGTTTTCGTTGGAATTTACACCCACAATATTATATATGCGCTAATCCTTGCCATCGGAAGCCTGTGCATTTTCCTAAAGCACATTCCGAATTTCAAAAAAATCATCAAAAAAGAGGAAATCGGTATACGTTCTTCTTTTACAAAGAAGCATCGTATATGATATAATTAATCTCAACCTAAAATAAAAATACTCAAAAGGAGGGTTATGTAATATGAAATATGTATGTCAGGTTTGCGGTTATGTTCACGAAGGTGATCCCATTCCCGAAAAATGTCCCGTTTGCGGCGCTCCCGCTTCCAAATTTGCTCCCATGTCCGAGGAAATGTCCTGGGCTGCAGAGCATGTAGTAGGTGTAGCAAGTGATGCTCCCGAAGATATCAAAAACGATTTAAGAGCTAACTTCAACGGCGAATGCTCGGAAGTAGGTATGTATCTTGCAATGTCCAGAGTAGCTTTCAGAGAAGGCTATCCCGAAGTTGGTTTATACTGGGAGAAAGCAGCTTTTGAAGAAGCTGAACATGCTGCCAAATTCGCAGAACTTCTCGGCGAAGTTTTAACAGACTCTACCAAGAAGAATCTCGAGATGAGAATCGAAGCAGAAAACGGCGCTACAGCAGGCAAAACAGATCTTGCTAAGCGTGCAAAAGCATTAAACCTCGATGCAATCCATGATACAGTTCATGAAATGGCTCGTGACGAAGCAAGACACGGCAAAGCTTTCAAGGGACTTTACGAAAGATATTTCAAATAAGATAATCTTTGTGCCGGAACCTCAGGGTTTCCGGCACTTTTTTTAATGTTATGATTTGTACCCTCTGTCCGAGACAATGTAATATCGACCGTACCATAAAAAAGGGCTTTTGCAACGTTAACGATTCCGTAATACTTGCAAGGGCTGCTTTGCATTTTTATGAGGAACCTTCCATTAGTGGCAAAGAAGGCAGTGGTGCGGTATTCTTTTCAGGCTGTAATCTAAAATGTGTGTTCTGCCAGAACGAAAAGATTTCAAGAGGCTTAATCGGAAAAGAAGTCTCGGTTGAAAAGCTCGCAGATATATTCTTATCGCTGGAATCACAGGGCGCAAACAATATCAATCTCGTCACACCCTCGCACTTCATACCGCAGATAAAAGAAGCATTAATCCTTGCAAAGGAAAAAGGACTTTCTGTTCCGATAGTCTATAATTCTTCCGCATACGAACTTCCCGAGACTCTTAAAATGTTAGAAGGTCTTGTGGATGTGTATCTGCCAGATTTTAAATACTTTGACGAAGACATGGCATTAAACTACTCAAAGGCTGCAAATTACCCCGAAGTAGCCAAAGCCGCAATAGCCGAAATGTATCGTCAGGTAGGTGAGCCTTTATTCGATTCGCGCGGAATCATGAAGAAAGGTGTCATCGTAAGACATCTATTACTTCCCGGCGGCGTTAAAAATGCCAAAAACGTGGTTTCATATCTTCATGAAACCTTCGGCGATTCCATTTATATTTCTCTGATGAACCAGTACACTCCGCTTGATACAGCGTCCCTAAAAGAAGCAGGCGAACAATATCCCGCCCTTCTTAGAAAAGTAACAAAAAGAGAGTACGAACGTCTTTTAGACTATGTACTCTCACTTGATATCAAAAACGCATATTTTCAGGAAGGCGATACCGCCTTAGAATCTTTTATCCCGGAGTTTGATTATACCGGTGTCGAATAAGGTGCCTGGCTCTCGAAGAGTGCCCGGCTCCTAAAATTTTCCCGTCGATCCGAATCCGCCCTCACCTCTTTCGGTGTCTTCAAGATTTTCCACAACCTCAAAATCAGCCTTAAGATAAGGAACTATGGATATCTGTGCTATTCTCTCGCCGTTATCAACCGTTAAAGCATCACCCGAGCCGTTGTGATTGTGAAGCGCAACCTTAATCTCGCCTCTGTAATCGCTGTCGATGACACCTACTTTATTGGCGGGAGCAAGGCCTTTTTTACATGCAAGTCCCGAGCGCGCAAATACAAGTCCGACATAACCTGTAGGAATTTCCATTGCAATGCCCGTACCAATCATTTTGGTCTCGCCACAGCCGATTGAAACCGGCTCTTCTATGCAGGCATAAAGATCGGCGCCTGCCGCAAAGTCTGTTCCGTAGGTCGGAACAACTGCATTTTCGGATAATTTTTTAATTCTGACTTTCATATTCTTTTCCAATCGTAAAATTAATAAATGGATGTTTCATAATCGAAACATCCATTCACTATCTTATAAATATTTCTTTAA
>CAMYYF010000211.1:0-3150 GCA_947303375.1 uncultured Lachnospiraceae bacterium | reverse complement strand
TTAAGATACGGCCGGTAATCTCTACGTGGCTTTGCATTATTTTACGTTCTTCATCGGTGAGCGTTCCTTTTACGATGCTTAAGCATTCTTTTTCCTCGTCAGTAAAGAACGGTTCTTTGTTGCCCTCAGAGTCCTCGTATTCGTAATCCAATACATTCTTTAACTCAGCACGCAGTTCATCGTTTACAAAGCCCATTCCGTTGATCTTATTGATAAGCTCTACGGCTCCTTTGGTCTTGTCTTCAAATTCGTTATATGCTTCCTCGGATATCCTGCCTTCAAGCTGTTCTATTTTCTTTTTAAGTCTGAAGGTATTTAATCTGTCTTCGATGACCTTTTCTCGGCCTGCGAGTCTGGTCTCTTTGTTCATAACTTCAAGCGGAATCGCAAGTTTGCCGATATCGTGTAAAAGAGCGCCCATGACAAGCTGTTCCTTACGCTGAGTGGAGAAGACTTCTTCTTCCTCGCCTGCCTCGTGAAGCTTGTTTATATAGTCTGCAATCATACCCGAGTACTTTGCGACATTTCTTGTATGTGAAGCATTGTAAGGTGTTCTTTCGTCGATTGCAGCAGCCATGGCCTCTGTGAAGGACCACATCTGCTCTTTAATTTCTTCCTGATATCTTAAATTCTCGAGGAGTTCGAGAATGTATTTTTCGAATATAAAATAAAGGTCTGCCAGAGCAAGCGCGACGAAAAGATAAATGCACGGAATACATATTCCGTTGCCGGATAAAATTCTTCCGACCAGTGCATAAGTGAGCGCTATAACAAACGAAACGGGAATAGTGATATAAAGTACTTTCTTTCTGAAGAAAAGTATGAACAATACAAAGATAAGCGAAGTAATGGCAGCCATCAGATATTTGTTTGCCAAAAGCATTGTTCTGCCGTTCATATAGGCCTGAACAATATTCGCATGAATTTCACATCCGTACATAACCGTATCGCGGTCGGATGTGGCCTGATAAGAATCCTGAGTACCGGGAGCATAAGCACCGACGATAACTATCGCATCCTTAAAAAGTTTGGGATCAACAGTATCACCGTCCAAAACTCTCTCAAACGAAGCCTGGGAATACTCTCCCGCGGTACCTGCATACATAAACTGGAAGAGGCCGTTGGTAGCGGGTGTAACTACCGTACCGCCGGTTTCTTCCATGTATTTTTTGTAAATGCCGTATGCAAAACTGTCCTGCGTTTTTCCGGCTTTATCCTGTAATGCGGAAGGCACGTTTATAGTGTTTTTCGCATAACGAACGTAACCGTCCGGAGCAATATCCGGATTTGTAAAACCGCTGATTGTAACTGCCCTTAATTCTTCGTAGGGCATTTCGATATCATAAATATGATTTTTGTTAAAGAACTTTCTACCGTTTTCTTCTTCGGTTTCTCCACGTTTTACAACGTTGGTTGCAACAACGACATTTCTTCCTTTGCAGGCTTCAACGAGTTTCGCATCCGCATCTTCGTCAAAATGGTCTACGAACATAATATCCAGTCCGACTACCGAGGGCGCATATTCCTCGTTTTCGTAGAGTTTGTTGATTAAATCCGCGGTCTTTTCCCTGGACCACAGAGTAAGATTGCCGTATTTGGAAAGCGTTTCTTCGTCGATACCGATTACGACTATATTCTGTTCGGGACCATCATAATGAGCATACAGATGGTCCGTAACAAACATATCAGCCGTATAAAGAATATCCTTGCCTGTTGCGACAAAAATCAAAGCAACCGCAATTGCAATCCATAAAAGAAAACGGTATTTTTTCATTCCATGAATCCCCTAAAAATTTACCCCTAAATCTCTAAAAAGAACTATCCCTGAAGTCCGTTGGACTGCCTGATCATATCTTCAACAACGATGTCGTAAATTTCTCCGACAGTGTTGCAGTATTCAAGAACTTTCCAGGGCTCGTTGGTGTGAAAATGAATCTTGATAAAATCCTCATCACCTGCTGCAATAAGTGAATTGCCCTCAAAATGTGTTGTGATGTAATCCGAAATTTCATCCTCGTCGAGATCTTTGTCTCTTCTGTCGATCAAGAGCTGAGTATCATAACGATACGCGAACTGATCGTCTTCAGCATCAATGCTTTGAATGGGTTCCATATATGAATTCCTCCTAAAAAATTATTTACACTTTATTTTTTCAAGCACCGGAATCGACACCGAAATATAGTCAAATCCGATTGCTTTTAAATTGCTCATAAAAGATATATCCGACGCAAGTTCCCCGCATCATCAACATCTTTAGCGCTTGTTACATTGGCATAAACCGTAATGCCGTCAGCACTGTGCGCCTATACCTCTTTCTCACTTTTCTTCTCTTGTACAATTTCTTCCGAAGGGTCGACGTAAATCTTTCCTTCAAAACCTTCAATTAGAATTCTCTTTCCTGCAAGTGAAGAGATGTCTTTTAAATCACTCACAATTATTGCAGGGATCCCCAATGATCTCGCAACTATGGATGCATGTGAGTGCAATGTGTTCTTCGTAGAGATAAGGCCTGCGATGTTTTCTTTGCCACGCTTTATAATCTCTGTAACGGACATATATTCCGAAACTAAGATTACCGCCTCTTTAGCAAATTCGGTTTTTGCAGAAGTATCTTTCGCGCCTGAAATCTCTTTTAGGTTTTCTCTTATTCTGTCCGATAAATCGTACACATCGCTAACGCGACCTTTTATGTAAGCATCACCGCTTTTTTTGAGCATTGATGCAAAATTTTCCGATGCTTTTTTTACAGCACATTCTGCACTTGTTTTTTCCACGTTGATGATGTTTAAAACAAGCGAATCAAATTCCTCGTCTTCGAGGATTAAAATATAAGATTTTATGATGTCGTATACGTCACTGTCAAAGTCTGTCGCGCAAAGAGAAACCAAATCGTTTTTAACGTTTTCCTTGGCTTTAAAATAACGCTCTTTTTGCGTATACGCATCCTGCGTACCGTCGGTCTGATTACATCTTACAAATGATGAAATCGATGCACGTCCGACTGCTGTTCCCGGATAAATTGTTTTCCCCTCAAACACATTCATAACAGCCTCACTAATCAGTCAAAAATTCTAAGTCCTGTGCTACAATGTTACTTTTCTTCCGGCAGGAATTCCATGATTCCTTCTTCCTCTAATGCTTTTTTCGCAG
>CAMYYF010000210.1:0-3183 GCA_947303375.1 uncultured Lachnospiraceae bacterium | reverse complement strand
ATTTCTTCCATTGTTTCGCCGTCTTCGATGAAGTATTCAACATCCACATAGTCTGCTGATACGTATCTCTCGGCACCTTTGTAATCTACCTTAACCCAGTCTTCAAGTTCTTCGAGAACTTCCCACTCGGAATTGATTTCAAACAAACCGTCGGTCTCTGCATCTGTGCTCGGACCTTTTCTGATTCTTAAGCACTCTACGTTTACGCGTGCGATTCTATCGCAGACCTGCTCAGCATATGCTTTGGCGTCTTCCCCGAAATAAAGGAAGTCGTTTCTTACCCATCCTACGAGTTCGCCTGACTGAATCTTGGTCCAGCCGTCACCCTCTTCAAGAATGGTACCGCCGCATTTGTTGTAGAGCATGCCGACTACTTCGCAGTCGGTGTTTGCTTCTGCGCGAACGTTAACGGAGTTCTGAACATTGGCCATAACGAAGTTGATTTCTTCTTCCTCGGGAACTTCTTCCACGATTGTCTCAACCTCGGCTTCTTCTTCGGCAGCCTTTTTCGCAGTCTTTTCTACCGCTTCGACATAAATGTCTCTCTCGGTAATTCCCGCAACACCGCCGTCAAGATTAAACGAATCCATTTCAACTTCGGGTACGTTTAATGTAACTTTGCCGTTTACATTCAGCATGTCACTTATTTTAAAAGGTGACGCTCCGATGCTTATTATTGATAATATTGATGCGCATGTTAAAGCAGTAATGCGCATTTTACATTTTCCTAACATAAAATAACCAATTTTGTAATCTGTATCTTCGACTTAAGTCAAAAACCCACCGTTCCTAAATCGTAAACCTGGATGTCCAAAAATGTTGCTTAGGTGAAATATTACCAAAGAATCGCGCAAATGTCAAATTTTATGCCTGTTTGTCCCGCTTTTATGCCCGATATTTCCTACGTTTATCTTATTACGATACTGTCTAAAATCGTTCCTTTTTTATCTCTCCAATAGAGGCCGTCCGAAACGATATAGTCTTCGTTATTTTTTATTGCGTCGCAAAAATCCTTTGCGCTTTTAAGTCTCTTCTTAAAGGCCATTCCGCCACCGAAGAGTGTCGTTGAATGTGTATCCGAACCTGCTGTAATCGGCTTGTTAAATTTAAGCGCAAGTTCGATTGCCTGATCGTTCCACTCTGCGATATTGTGTGCTTTGCTTAAGGGACTTGAGTGTGTCGCATTGTAAGCTTCGATTGCATCCGCGTATTCGGGGAATGTACGTACTTCAGGAATGTACGGCTCCACTCTGTAGGGGTGTGCCTGTGATACAAGGCCGTGTCTTTCTTTTATGAGTTCATACTGACGTTCGATGCTGCAGGTCCTGAATTCAGGCATTTTGATGAAGTCTTCGGGAGTGAGTCCGTAGATTAAAAACTCGGTTCCCGTAAAGCCTGTTTCCATTCCGAAGAATACGTCAAAGTCGTTTGCGTCTCCAAATCTTTTGGCGTCGCGATAACCCGTTGCATACTTTGTCATCCAGTCTTCCCAGGGAAGTTCTCTGGATACGCATGTGTTGCCGCCCCAGTTGTGGTCGGTGATAAATGCGCCGGTGTAGCCAAAGTTTTTGCAGGCTTCGGCCATTTCGTAACCTGTGTTGTTGCCGCATGCGCTGCCCTGATTGGTGTGCATGTGCGTCTCATAAAAATAAGGATAATCTTCTCGTAAAATAATTTTCATGTCGTTTCCTGTTCTGTCTGTTCTTCTATTTTAAAGTTGCTTAAGAAATAAGCGACTATAAATCCGATGATTACGCATGCTGCGGAGATGAAAATATCCGACAGTTTGTACGGATGGAAAATCGGAAAAATCATAATCGTTGATGAAACAACTATTCCGATAACCGCATGAAATGCTTCGGAATAATGCTTCTTAAATATGTATTCGACGAGCCTTGCAAGCGCTGCTGCCGTAAGAATCATACCGACTACCCAGGGAATGATTACTATCGGTTTAAAGCCCGCGAGACCTGCGTTAAACGATTCGTAGATGCCGAGGCTCATCATAATAGACGAGCTGGTAAGTCCCGGAATGATGATGCTTAAGCCCCACATAAATCCGGAGAAAAGATACCACCAGACGTTCGGTGTGATGTTTAAATCCGGCAGCATTGCAACCGAGAAAAGAATTGTAAACATCACGATAAAAGCAACTGCCATCGATACAAATGAGCTTGCTTTACGGCCCTTTTTGCCCGCCTGTTTATAAAGAGACGGAATGTTTCCGAATATCATTCCGACGAAAGCCCAGACAGTGAATACCTCGTATCGCGCATACATAAACTTGATGACGTTTGACACCGCAAAAAAGCCTACTGCCCAGCCGATGCCGATAAACATGTATACCTTCCAGTGCTTTTTAAACGCTCTGATTGGGTGCGAAAAAAGTTCCATGACAAGCGGATACATTCCGAGCACAACGCACAAAACTCCGCCGCTAAAACCGGGGAGTATCGCACCTGCTCCAACCGCCACTCCACACACGAGATCTATGATGATTTTTTCTATCTGCGTTCTCTCACGCTTCTTGGGTTGCTCCTTGGAAGTCTCCTCTATTTGATTTTCTAATCCCTCTTTATCCATTTAAATCCCGTTCCGAAGCAGGGCAGATTATTTTTCTTCCATGCTCTTTACGATTTTTACGATTCGGCTCGTACCGAGTCTGTCTGCACCAAGCTTGATGAAATCCTCTGCATCTTCAAGTGATGCGATTCCGCCTGCTGCCTTTATCTTAACGGGCGCTTTTACATATTTTGCAAAAAGTGCAACGTCTTCCTTCGTGGCACCGCCCTTTGAAAATCCTGTTGAAGTCTTGATATAATCTGCGCCCGATTCGTTGACGATCTCGCACATTTTTATCTTTTCTTCATCTGTTAAAAGACATGTCTCGATGATGACTTTAAGTACCTTGTCTTCACATGCTGTTTTAACGGATTTTATGTCTTTTAGGATGTCGTCGTATTTCTTATCTTTAAGTGCGCCGACATGAATGACCATATCGATTTCATCAGCCCCGTTTTCGATGGCTTCTCTTGCTTCCATGCATTTAACCGCGGTGGTTGAGTAGCCGTTCGGGAAGCCGATGACTGTGCAGACTTTTACGTTCGGAAGGTGCTGCTCTGCCGCTTCTTCCTTGATGTATTCGCTTGCTCTTTTAACATATACCGCGGGAATGCAGACTGA
>CAMYYF010000209.1:0-3204 GCA_947303375.1 uncultured Lachnospiraceae bacterium | reverse complement strand
AAGAAGGAGAGCTCTTCGCATTCCTCGGAGAAAACGGAGCAGGCAAATCCACAACGATAAACATCCTCTGCACTATCCTCGAAAAAACATCGGGCGACATCAGAATCTGCGGTCACGAACTCGGCAAAGAAGATGATCTTATACGAAAAGAAATCGGAATCGTTTTTCAAAACTCGGTACTCGATGACAAACTCACCGTAAAAGAAAACCTCTTCACGAGGGGCAGCTACTACGGACTAAACAAAAAAGAAATCGAAGAAAGACTAAAAGAATTTTATGAACGCTTCGAACTTAATGAAATAATGAACCGCAAGTACGAAAAACTCTCGGGCGGGCAGCGAAGAAGAGTCGATATCGTCAGAGCACTTTTAAACAATCCGAAGATTCTTTTCCTGGACGAACCGACCACCGGACTTGATCCGAAATCAAGGAAAATCGTTTGGGACTACATCGATTATTTAAGAAAAGAAAAAGGCATGACAATCTTTTTAACCACGCATTACATGGAAGAAACAAGGGATGCAAATCACGTGGTAATCCTCGACAGGGGAAAGGTCATCGCCCGCGGAACTCCCGCAGAACTTAAAAGCAGTTTCGCTTCCTCCAAACTGTTCTGGTATACACAAAGAAGCGAGGCAAACGATCAAACGGCAGCCTCGATAAACTCAAAAATCATATACGACGCAGACCATTACAACATTCTTTTCGACAAGGACATACTTGATATCCTAAGCGCAAACAAAGACAAGTTCAAAGATTTTGAAATCATTAAGGGAAGCATGGACGATGTGTTCTTAAACCTCACGGGAAGAATGATAGCAAACTAAAAGAAAACAATATTTAAACATAAAAAGGAGACTTGAAAATGAAAGGTTTTATCGGATTAACAAAAAGAAACGTACAGATATATTTTAAAGACATTCACTCGGTGATTTTCTCACTGCTCACATCAATCATAGTATTCGTGCTTTACCTTCTCTTCCTTAAGGGATCTTTCGTAAGTGCAATCGAAGGCAGCATGCAGGGTCTCGAAGCATTCATAAATGCAGAAGACGTAAAAATGTTCGTAAACGGTGTTCTTCTTGTCGGCATCCTCGGTTCCGCAACAATCACCATCCCTTACAACTGTCTGACAACCATCGTAAAAGACCGCGAACGCAAAGTTGATTACGACATCCTCGCAACTCCCGTAAAAAGATGGCAGATTATTCTCTCATATCTTTCGGCAGCAGTTATTTCTTCTTTCCTGATGACATCGCTTCTTTTAACAGCAGGACTTATAATCCTTTCCTTCCTCGGCAATATGCACTTAAGCGCATTAAGCATACTCGGAGCATACGGAGTAATTCTCCTCGGATGCATGTCTTCAAGCGCACTGTTTATGACGGTTGTTCTTTTCTTCAAATCTTCCTCAGCAGCAGGAGCATTCTTCGGAATCCTTTCCGCAGCCGCAGGTTTTGTAATCGGAGCTTACATTCCTATCTCACAGTTTTCCACAAAGATTCAGACCCTTTGCAATCTTTTCCCCGCAAGCCAGCTCTGCGCACTGCTTCGAAACATGCTTTTGACAGGCTGTCTTAATGAAATGAACCGCTCAATCGGCGGTGTGGACAACGGAGCTTTCGTTGATGCCATCCGTCAGTCAATGACCTTCAACGCATCGATATTTGAAAAGAGCCTTCCCGTAAACGCAATGTGCATTTACATCGGAATCTTCACATTATTAAGCCTCCTCGTAATGATTTTCCTGTACACGAGAGTATATAAAAAGAACTAAATTACAGCATTTAAAAAAAGCCGCCGGATTCGGCGGTTTTTTTATTGTCTCTGCTTAATACAATATAGATAAAAGTATCCTTAAAAACAAATTTACGACACATTTGCGTGGTATTTTTAGTAATTGTTGTCACGCCTTGTCGTACTACAATTTATATTTTTATAAAGGTAAAATAATTTTATAAAGAATAAATAATTCCCTGCTTAATCAGGCAGTTATCATACATTGGAAGATTTTCGAAAAAAAATGAAGGAATATAACGAGACTTTACAAAGAATTAAAGAATTGTTAGCCGCTCGGGGCTGGTCTGTATACAGATTATCCCTGGAATCCAATATTCCCGAAAGCAGTTTAAACACCCTTTTTAAAAGAAATAACGAACCAACGCTGCCAACCCTCAGAAAAATATGTCAGGGTTTTAAAATTTCTCTTTCGGATTTCTTCTCTTATGAAAAAACACCGGAATTCGTGGATTTATCAGCGGATGAAATAAATCTCCTAGTTGAATACCGCGCGACTTCAAAAAGCAATAAAAAGCTCTTAAAAGCATATCTGGCAGGACTGAATAAAGTTCTTCCCGAAGAAATTAAATAATACGAATTGCTTTATCTAAACTAAACAATTCTGGCAAAAGTGTCTGGCAATCATTCTGGTGCGAGGCACTTTTCTTGTTTAAGGTGCCGACTATGGGGATAAGTCGGCACCTTTCTTGTTTTATAAATCTTTTACCAGTGAAGTCTGTGGAGTTCACCCTTTTCTTCAAGGCCTTTAAAGCCGTTCTGACGGAGCGCCTCGTAGAGAACAATATTAACGGAATTGGATAAATTCAACGATCTTATTTCCGGAAGCATCGGAATTCTGATGCAGTCGTCAGGATGCTCTATGAGTATCTCTTCCGGAATGCCTGCGCTCTCTTTGCCGAACATAATATAATCATTATCTTCAAACTCAACATCCGTATATTTATGTCTGGCCTTGGTGGTCGCAAAGTATATGTGAGCATTTGGATTTTTCTCTAAAAAATCTGCATAATTTATATACCTATGCACATCTAATTTATCCCAGTAATCCATTCCGGCTCTTTTGACGCTTTTATCATTTAAAATAAAACCGAACGGCTCAATTAAATGAAGCGTGGTACCTGTAGCCACGCAGGTTCTTCCTATAGCTCCCGTATTGAACGGAATTTCCGGTTCTAAAAGAACTATGTTCATGTCTATCCTTTCATAATAATTTTACATTCAAAAATAAGGTCTCATTTTTGTTAACAATTCCGATTTGACATATGTTTTTAATATTATTATAATTCAAGTATAAAAGGCATTACCGATAGACGGTTGCCCAAACTTATTTGATTATAAAAAATTATAACCGCCTAGGTTCCAGCTGGGCGGTTATTTCTTTGTTTTTGAATTACGCCCCAACAT
>CAMYYF010000208.1:0-3239 GCA_947303375.1 uncultured Lachnospiraceae bacterium | reverse complement strand
GGTGTTAAGGAAGCTACAGGAGATCTTGCTCAGACTGCAAGACTTGCACATCTTGCAAACGGCAAAGTTGACATCTACTGTGGTGACGATATCATGACACTTCCGTTTATGTCTATCGGAGCACTCGGAGTTATTTCGGTTCTTTCCAATATCGCTCCCGAAGATGTACATAATATGTGCGAGAAGTTCTCTGAGGGCAAGGTTAAGGAAGCAATGGATATGCAGTTAAAGGCTGTTCCGATTACAGATGCTTTGTTCAGCGAAGTAAATCCCATACCTATCAAGAAGGCCATGAGCTATATGGGTATGTGTGAGGATGTTTACAGAGCACCGCTTTGTACAATGGATGAAACTAAAGCCGAAGCTCTTAAGGAAGAGATGAAAGCTTACGGATTGTTATAATTCAAAAGATACTTAAGGGCACCTTTTTAAGGCGCCCTTTTTTTACATAAGAATCAGCGAGGCTTTTTAAGCCTGGCCGGTAAGTGATTAAAAGGAGTTTAAACATATGATCAGAATAATAATGCACGGATGCAACGGAAGAATGGGACAGGCCATCACCAGACTTGCAAAAGAAAATAACGAATTAACAATTGTTGCGGGCGTCGATCCTTTTGACGGTGTGGCAAATGATTATCCGGTATTTAAAAGCATAGAAGAATGTAATGTAGAAGCTGATGTAGTAATTGATTTTGCATCTGCAAAAGCTGTGGACAGTCTTCTTACATACTGTCTTGACAAAAAACTTCCCGTTGTCCTTTGTACAACAGGTTTAAGTGAAGAGCAGCTGACAAAAGTAAAAGAAGCAAGCAAGGAAATTGCCGTTTTAAAATCGGCGAACATGTCCCTTGGCGTAAATCTTTTAATCAAGCTCTTAAAAGAATCGGCACCTGTACTCGGAAATGCCGGATTTGACATCGAAATTGTTGAGCAGCATCACAAAATGAAAAAAGACGCTCCCAGCGGAACCGCTCTTGCTCTGGCTGATGCCATAAATGAATCCATGGATAACAGATATTCATATGTGTATGACAGAAGTCCGAGAAGCGAAGCCAGAAGAGAGAATGAAATTGGCATCTCTTCAGTCAGAGGCGGCACAATAGTCGGTATTCATGATGTTATTTTCGCCGGAGAGGATGAGGTAATAACACTTAACCATACCGCATATTCAAGAGCAATATTTGCCAAAGGTGCATTAAGCGCCGCAGCATTCCTTGCAGGCAAAGAAGCCGGATATTACGATATGCAGGATGTAATCGCATAACAGCCATTTGGGGACGGTTCTATTTTGGCTTTTTTGACCACCCGGGGACACATCTCTTAAGTTTTAGAGGGTTATAATATGAAATTCAGACCATGCATCGACATACATAACGGAAAGGTGAAGCAGATTGTTGGTTCATCCCTTACTGATAATTCTGCTAAGGAAAATTTCATATCGGATAAAGATTCAGCATACTTTGCCAATCTTTATAAAGAGTATGGCCTGTACGGAGGTCATGCGATAATACTTAACAAAGCAGGTACCGCAGAATATGAGGCATCTAAACAGGAAGCATTAAAAGCATTTGCGGCATTTGAAGGCGGACTTCAGATAGGCGGAGGCATTAATGATGAAAATGCAAAAGAGTTTATTGAGGCAGGTGCTTCACATGTGATTGTTACAAGTTATCTGTTTGAGAACGGAAAACTTTGTGAAGATAAGATGATAAGACTCAAAGATGCGGTTTCAAAAGAAAAAATCGTTTTTGATTTGTCCTGTAAAAAAGTCGGCGACAAGTACTTTGTGACTACAGACAGATGGCAGACCATAACTGATACCGAGATGAATGCAGATCTTCTTAAGGAACTTGAAGAGTACTGCGATGAATATCTGATTCATGCCGTGGATGTCGAAGGAAAATGCAACGGCCCCGAGACAGATATCATAAAAGAACTTGCCAAATACGACGGAAACAAAGTTACTTATGCAGGAGGAATCCGTTCGATAGAAGATGTCGAGGCCATAAAAGAAGCGTCTAACGGTAAAATAGATTTTACGGTAGGTTCGGCACTTGATATTTTCGGCGGAAATTTAAGTTTCGATACAGTATCGAAATATAACTAAAAGATTAAAAGAAAAAGGACCGTAAATTCGGTCCTTTTTGAATCTAGTTAAACTTTAATCCTTTTACAACTTGCTCTATATATTAATCAAATATATTAAGGCACATTAAAAATGACTAATTATAACTTGGTTACATTAACTGCCTGAACTCCCTTGTCGCCTTCGATAACTTCGAATTCTACAGCAGCGCCTTCTTCAAGGGTCTTAAAACCATCGGATACGATTCCTGAGTAGTGAACAAAGATGTCTTTGCCGGATTCGTCTGAAATAAATCCGTAACCCTTCTGGTTGTTAAACCACTTAACTGTACCTTTCATGTATGCTTACCTCCGTAAAAAATTCAGTTGCACACGCAACACAAATAGAATATCATAATAAAAATTGAATGTAAAGAAAATTTAAGGATTTCGGATATGAACAAAAGTAACGATAATAACGATAAAAAGGGCAGTTTGATAATGTACTGGCTGCTTATGCTGACACTTATTTTTCTGGCCGTCAATATTGTTCTGGTCGTAAGTGTCGTGAGAATATCGAGTGATTTTTCATCTCTTAAAAATACGACCACCATAAAGAACGAAGAGTATGAGACGGAAATAGAAAATCTTCAGCAGAAAGTGGCTCTTTTGGCAGAACATGTATCAATTGAAAATGAAAACAAATCCATAGAAGAAGCCAAGAAAAATCCCGTCGGCATTCCTGTCAGCGGTCAGGCTACGATTATTTCCGAGCCTGAAGAAAGTGATGTTACGATTACGGAAGGAAGTGCCGAATCTTCGGCAAACGTCAGTGCATCAGGTGAAGATACCAGTTTTGAAGACAGCCTTATGAATCCTTATACCCTTGAGATTTCTGTATCCAAGGGCGCTAAAATAATAGCTGCGGGAAACGGTGTTGTATCCGAAGTAAAAGAGGACGACATATACGGTTATCTCGTAAAAATTGATCACCAGAACGGATACGAAACTGTTTACAGATATGATGAAGAACCCAAAATAGCCAAGGGCGACGAAGTATTAAAAGGTCAGATGATCTTTGAAGTGACAAAATTAAAAGGTACTCTCGCATATCATATTTTATACGAGAATACCTATATTAATCCTTTTGATATGATTGAAATATCAGGCTAGTT
>CAMYYF010000207.1:0-3294 GCA_947303375.1 uncultured Lachnospiraceae bacterium | reverse complement strand
ACAGGGGCAATCTTAAAATGATTGCCCTGTTTTGTATGGCTTTGGACCATATCGCGGGAATACCCATGTCAGCCTGGCTTGATACATTAAGCAGGGACAGCGCGCTTTATACATGCGATATGGTGCTTATAATTCTTTTAAGATTTATAGGCAGACTGGCTTTCCCGATTTTTTGCTATTTTATTGTGGAAGGCCTGTTACATACAAGAAATGTATTTAAATATGCGGCGAGATTATTTTTGCTGGCACTAATATCCGAAATCCCCTTTGACCTTTCGCATGAGGGAAAACTGTTCGACTTTGGCAACCAGAATGTGTTTTGGACACTGTTTTTGGGACTTGTTGCCATATACTGTATTGACGGGATTTACAGGAAATTTAAGTTAAAAAAACCGGCAAGGAATCTTTGTATTATCATAATAACCGTGCTTGCGGCATTGGTGGCATTTGCACTAAAATCCGACTACAGTTCTTTTGGCGTTATTACGATAATTATCATTTACCTGGTTGAAAGAGAAGAATTTTATCTGCCTCTTGCGATTAATGCCCTGGCCTTGTTTGTGTTTTATTTTGTTCTGCTTAATATGCCGGAACTCGATTTCGGAGAAAATGCAAACCTTATACCGATTGCGATTGGGATATACATTGCTTTTGTACTGACGGTTTCCACAATCGCACTCGTCTTAAGCAAATTTATTAAAAACAAAAATGCAAGGAAAATGTTTGCGGCCTGCGTTATACTAAGCGCCATGTCTCCGGACGAAATTTTTGCGTTTCCAAATGTTTTTCTCATAAAAGATTACAACGGTGAAAGAGGACCTAAAATCGGATGGCTCTTTTACATTTTTTATCCCCTTCATCTCGCGGTATTATTTGGAATATGTAAGTTGTTCGGATTCTACTAAGTCGTACGAAAGTTTATTTTCAGGAGAAGCAATTGGATATTATTAAAGCCGAAAATTTAATATATGAATATAAAAGACGCGATGAAGAAGGCAATATCGAAGGAATCGACCGCGCGATAGATAATGTTTCTCTTGAGGTAAAAGAGGGGGACTTTATTTCTATTCTCGGTGCGAACGGCTCGGGAAAGTCGACTTTTGCGAAGCATCTTAATGCGATACTTGTGCCGACAGAAGGAACAGTCTGGGTTGACGGAATGGACTCGAAGGATGAAGAGAAGCTTCTTTCTATCAGACAGACCGCAGGAATGGTTTTCCAGAATCCCGACAACCAGATAATAGGTCAGGTGGTTGAGGAAGATGTTGCTTTCGGACCCGAGAATATGGGCATTCCGACAGAGCAGCTTCGTGAAAGAGTTGATGAAGCTTTAAAGACTCTCGGAATGATGGAGTATTCGAAAAAATCTCCGAACAGACTCTCCGGCGGACAGAAGCAGAGAGTGTCGATTGCGGGCGTGCTTGCAATGCATCCTAAATGCATAGTGCTTGACGAGCCGACGGCGATGCTTGATCCCGCAGGAAGAAAGGAAGTAATAAGGGCTCTTCGTGCATTAAATGAAGTTGAGGGAATAACAATCATTCTTATCACGCACTATATGGAAGAAACCATTTACTCCGACAAGATTTTCGTAATGAACAAAGGAAAGATTGCAATGGAGGGTACTCCGCGCGAGATATTTAAACACGTGGAGGAACTTGAAGGATATAAACTCGAGATACCCAAAATCACATTGCTTGCACACGAACTTAAGAAAAAAGGAATTGATATTCCCGAGTGCGTTTTATCGGACAAGGAACTGGCCGAAGCGCTTAAGAAATTAGTCTAACAGGGAATATAGAAACATAAATCTTTTAGGATAAAAAAATGCCAATTACCGCAGACCACCTGACATATGTTTACGGTGGAAACAAAAAACTAAAAACAACGGCGGTCGATGATATTTCGGTATCAATCGATGACGGGCAGTTCATAGGACTTATAGGTCATACGGGTTCGGGCAAAACCACGTTTTTACAGCTCCTTGCAGGGTTAATCAAACCCGAATCGGGAACGGTTTTAATCGACGGGGAAGATATCTTTGCCAAGAACTTCGATCTTCATTCAATCCGCGGAAAAGTGGGAATAGTTTTTCAGTATCCCGAGCATCAGCTGTTTGAAGAGACGGTTTTTAAGGACGTTTGTTACGGACCCAAAAACCTCGGACTTGAAAAAGAAGAAATCGAAAGCCGTGCAAATGAGGCATTAAGGTTGGTCGGAATCGACGAGGCCATCTTTTCACAGTCTCCGTTTGAATTATCCGGCGGACAGAAAAGAAGAGTCGCAATAGCAGGCGTAATCTCGATGAAACCGAAGATTCTCATCCTCGATGAGCCCACGGCCGGACTTGATCCCGCAGGACGAAAAGAGATTTTAGGACTTGTATCCGACCTTTGCCGTAAGCAGAAGATGACGATAATACTTGTTTCCCACAGCATGGACGATGTGGCGGAATACGCCGACAGAATCCTCGTGATTAATGACGGGAAACTTGCCATAGATGCAACACCGCGTGAAGTCTTCAATCACAAGGAAGAACTCGAAAGCTTCGGACTTTCGCTTCCGCAGGTGACCAAAGCCATGGTAAGGCTTAAAGAAAGCGGTATTCCGGTTAACACCGATGCGATAACCGTGGACGAAGCACTGAACGAAATATTAAGAGTTATAAAATAGCTCATAAAAGAAATAATCTGCCGTAAGGCAACGGAAATGATTTAAAAATGTTTAAAGATGTAACCCTGGGACAATACTATCAGGCGGATTCCGTTATCCACAGACTTGATCCGAGAGTCAAGCTCGCGGGAACCTTCCTGTATATGATATCCCTCTTTGTTTTCAACAACATAATATGCTATCTGGTATCGGCGATTCTTTTAACAGCGGTTATCATCCTTTGCAAAATTCCCGTAGGATATATGTTAAAAGGATTGCGCGCCGTACTTTTTATCATGGTATTTGCGGTAGTTTTTAACGTGCTTTTTACGGAAGGTGATACTTTATTCGAATTCTGGATTTTCCACGTATCCCTAAAAGGCATCAAACTTGCATTGTTAATGGTAATAAGGCTCTTCCTTCTTATCGTATCGGCTTCAATCATGACACTTACCACAACTCCGAACCGCTTAACCGACGGTCTCGAAATGTTGTTCAGACCCCTTAAGATTTTCAAGGTTCCGGTTCACGAGTTTGCGATGATGATGTCGATAGCACTTAGATTTATTCCGATTCTCTCGGAGGAAGCGGATAAAATCGTAAAAGCACAGACAGCCAGGGGCGCAAAATTTGATTCAAAGA
>CAMYYF010000206.1:0-3314 GCA_947303375.1 uncultured Lachnospiraceae bacterium | reverse complement strand
GATGACTTCTTCGATCTAGGCGGAGACTCGCTTGCGGCATTCGAACTTGCTGCTATTTTAGGAATTAACGCTCAGGATGTATATGAATATCCGACCGTTGAATCCCTTGCGAAATTCATGGCAGGAAACAACGAGTTTGAGGATGAAGAAGACAAGGTTGACGTTAACTCAATTATTCTTCACAATTCAAACGTTTCATATAAAAACGCTCATAAATGCGTATTCCTGACAGGTGCGACAGGATTCTTAGGTGCGCATATTTTAAGAGAACTTTTAAGAAACAAAGTTAAGGTTGTATGTTTGGTCAGAAACGAAGAGAGACTTCGTCAGACCCTCGGCAGATATTTCCCGAAGGAGTACAAGTACTTTAATTACAAGGTTGTTAAAGGAGATATTGAAACAGAGCATTTCGGACTTAACGATGTTGAGTACTCAATTCTTGTCAGAAAAGTTGACACTGTAATTCATACGGCGGCAAACGTACATCATGCGGGTCATTACGAAGACTTCGAGCGAACCAACGTATGGGGCACACAGAATGTAATCAATTTCTGCAAGGATGCAAGAGCAGTGCTACATTACACATCCACAGCATCGGTTAACGGTGTTGGTACTGTTGCCATTCCAAAGACCGACAAGGTATTCGACGAGTTTGTCTTAGACATCGGTCAGAAGTACGTTCAGAACGTATACATTCATTCAAAATACAAGGCAGAAGAGGCCGTTCTTCTTGCAAGAGAAGAAGGACTTAAAGTAAATATTTACAGAATAGGAAATCTTACCTGGAGAATGTCCGACGGTATGTTCCAGAAAAACGCCGACGACAACGGATTCATCGGAAGAGCGAGAGGACTTCTTAAAGCCGGTCTTTATAGTCCCGAAATTGCTGAATTCCCGATGGATTTCACTGCTGTTGACGAGTGTGCGAACGCATATGTAAAACTCGTTTTGCACAACAGAATTAACAATATTTATCATCTGTACAACCCGCATTTGTTTACCATCGAAAAACTGGCCAACAAACTGCTGTTTAAGTGCAAGAGTGTTCCGAGAGAAATCTTTGACAAGTTCCTAAAAGAAAAGATTACCGACAAAGACGTGGCAGTTTTATCATTCTACAGCTCGATTGCTTCGAACTCAAGAAATGTACCCGTAAGCAACGACTTTACAAACGGTGTGCTTTTGTCACTCGGATTTAAGTGGTCCAACATTGGCTTCCACTATTTGAAATATCTAAAAAGATTTATGTAATAAAGAGGCATTAGAGTGAAAATTGGAATTGATATCGGATCCACCACTATTAAGTCGGTGGTATTCGACGATTCGGGGAATTTAATACACAAGAGTTACGAGCGTCATTTTACTCTTATCACTGAAAAGACCAAGGAAGTATTAAAAGGTCTTATCGACAAGTTTGATATAAAAGAGCCCGTAATCTGTGCAATATCCGGTTCAGCAGGAATGGGTCTCGCGGAAAAGGCGGGACTTCCTTTTGTTCAGGAGGTTTATGCAACAAAGGTTGCGATTTCAAAGAGACTTCCCGACACGGATGTTGTAATCGAACTTGGCGGTGAAGACGCCAAGATTCTTTTCTTAAACGGTAACCTTGAGGTAAGAATGAACGGAACCTGTGCCGGCGGTACGGGAGCATTCGCGGATCAGATGGCGTCTTTAATGCAGGTGAGCGCAGATGAAATGAACGAGCTTGCAAAGAGTGCCGAGAAGATTTATCCGATAGCTTCAAGATGCGGTGTATTCGCAAAGACCGATATTCAGCCCCTCTTAAACCAGGGTGCGAGAAAAGAAGATATTTCCGCGAGTATTTATACGGCTATCGTAAACCAGACCATCACAGGTCTTGCGCAGGGACATCCTATTGAAGGCAAAATCGTTTACCTCGGCGGACCTTTAACCTTTATGTCAGAGCTTCGTCTTGCTTTTGACAAAGCTTTAAAGTGCGAGGGTACATGTCCCGAAGATTCGCTTCTTTTCGTGGCTATGGGTGCCGCGTATTATGCAAATGAAGCAGTAGATTTAAATGCTGCTTTGGATATTATTACTAAGTCGAAGGATTCCATCAGAATTTCTTCTCTTAAGCCTTTGTTTAAAGACAAAAAAGAGTACGATGAGTTTGTCGAAAGACATGCGAAAGACAGAGTTGAGAGAATTGAAGGTCAACCTTACGAGGGCGAAGCATTCCTTGGTATCGACTCCGGTTCCACCACTCTTAAAGTAATCCTTACCAACGACAAGGGTGAGATTTTATATTCAAGATACGAATCCAACCAGGGCAAACCGATTGATGTTGTGGTTGAGTCCCTAAAAGAAATGTATGAGCGTTATCCGAAGGCTCATATTGCATCGAGTGCAGTCACCGGTTACGGTGAAGATATGATAAAAGCCGCACTTAATATCGAGTACGGTGTAGTAGAAACCGTCGCACATTTTACTGCAGCGAAATTCTTCTTACCCGATGTTGAATTTATCATCGATATCGGCGGCCAGGATATGAAATGTTTCAAGATTAGAAACGGTGCAATCGACAACATCTTCTTAAACGAAGCATGTTCTTCGGGCTGCGGTTCTTTCCTTCAGACATTTGCATCATCAATGGGCTACGGCATTGAAGAATTTGCCAACCTTGGTCTTTTCGGAGACAATCC
The DNA here is from genome assembly GCA_947303375.1 of uncultured Lachnospiraceae bacterium. Taxonomy (GTDB): domain Bacteria; phylum Bacillota; class Clostridia; order Lachnospirales; family Lachnospiraceae; genus UBA3766. Next base: position 651 of record CAMYYF010000206.1, on the reverse strand, counting down.
CGTGGACCTCGGTTCCAGATGTACGGTATTTATGAACTCATCTGTAAAACAGGCTCAGAAAGAGGGCGTTACGGTTGAGAATATTTCAGCAGGTTTGTCTATAAGCGTTATCAAAAACGCTCTTTATAAAGTTATCCGTGTTCATTCAGCAGACGAACTCGGCAAAAAGATAGTTGTTCAGGGCGGTACGTTCCTAAACAACGCCGTTCTTCGTGCGTTTGAAAAAGAAATGGGCGTAAACGTTATTCGTCCCGATATTGCAGGTATGATGGGCGCGTACGGTGCAGCTTTATATGCCAAGGAACTTTACAGAAGAAAAGGCAATAAGCATGACGCGGAATACGAAGGTGTTATTTCAAGCGAAGAATTAAAAACCTTCTCGTATGATGTCAAATCCGTTACCTGTAACGGCTGTAACAACCACTGCCAGTTAACGGTCAATACATTCACCGGCGGCAGAAGATTTATCGGCGGTAACAGATGTGAAAAGCCCGTCACCAAGAAAGCACAGGATGACTCTTTAAATATCTATGAATACAAACTTTCGCTCCTAAAAGAATACTCAGACGATGTATCAGAAAAGCCCGAAGGCTCAAAGGTTATCGGTATTCCTCTTGCGATGAATATGTATGAAATGCTTCCTTTCTGGTA
>CAMYYF010000205.1:0-3325 GCA_947303375.1 uncultured Lachnospiraceae bacterium | reverse complement strand
AGTCTTCGGGAAAACCCACATACGGAATACTTGAACTTAAAGAAGACGGAAGCGCTGTTTGCGAACTTCACGAATTATAAAAAACAATTCGATTTAATTATTCTGTTACATGTTTTGAAAATGTATGATGGTGGGATGATTATATGGAAAAGAAAAAAAGAAACAAAAGAAAACTGAATAAGGCGATATTTTCATCTTTTATGAGCCTTTTGATTTTATTCGTTGTATTGGGAAATCCATATACGGCCAAAGCCGAGAAAGTATGGAATTACACCGAATTATCCACAATTGAAAACGATGGCATAGGAACATTTTTATATCCCGGAGACGTAATAAAAGTCCGTGAAGACGGGTATTTGGAAGTAAGATATTACATTGATGACGGTCAACACAGCGATTATGATCTTTTGCTTGGGGGAGGATATGTGCCTTTCAAAGCTGCCTGGGGTTCTGCGACAGCATATGAAGATACCGATGATTACCTCTTATATAAAAATGATTTTACATTTCCCACAAAACCTGATACCGGTGATGAAGATTTTTATATATATGAGGTTTATAAGATTGGTATAGCATATACTGCACGAAATTTGAAGGATGGGGGTCAGGCTGAGAACTGTATTCTCCCGCGTGTTAAAGCATATCCGGCGTATCGCACGGCATTTCATGACGGTTCCGGAAATGTGATTGATGGTGATGCAAAAAATTACGTTTACGAAGCCGCCAGGGACAGTGAAAATGCTATAGCTATTTACTATTTTGCATTTGAGGATGACCAGGCACCCTTACTGGAAGCGGATTCCGAACTCGGAGAATTAATAGGATGGTCAGACAGCGAGGATTATTTGATTGAATCGGAAAGTGAGGATTCAAATTTCTTTGCTCTTGACGGAAATTATGCTTTTTCGTCAACACCGGGAGCTGTTTCAGGCACGTATGATTTATATCCTGTTTACGAGTATTATGAGACCGTTCTGGAGGTTTCGGCGGAAGATTTTTCAGAAGGGCAAAATCCTTCGGATTATTTGCAAATTGAAACAAACAGACCGCAAACGAGCGAAATGCGGAATTATAAAATAAACTATATTCTTTTAAATGATGACGGCACGACAGAAAATGTTGAAGGCGAACCTGCAAAGCCGGGTCACTACAAGGTTGTTGTAAGTCTTGATAAAACAGGAGAAACCATAGTTAACAGTGACGGATTTTTGGAAAGCAGGGCCTGTTCTTCCGCAACGGCAAGCGCAGAGTTTAATATTATTTCAGGGGCTGTTCTTTCAACAAAGCCTTCAGCCAATACTCTTACATACAACGGCTCTTCGCAGTCACTTGTATCCGAAGGAAGTGCTACAGGCGGAACAGTTTGTTACAGCCTTTCAAAAGACGGCGATTTTACGCCCGCTGTTCCTTCTGCAAAGGATGCAGGAAAATATACCGTATGGTATATGGTAAGAGGTGAGGGCGGAAGAAGCGATATTTCACCGGCGAGCGTTGATGTTACCATATCACCCAAAACAGTAGGTTTGTCATGGTCGGGAACGGAATATGAATATGACGGTTCATCACATTGTCCGAGCGCTACGGCAACAGGACTCTGCACCGGCGATTCGTGTGATGTAACTGTTAGCGGTACTCAGACTGATGCAGGTACTTATACCGCGACAGCTACTGCTTTGTCAAATTCGAATTATGCGCTTCCAAGTGCAAAAACAATAGAATTTACAATTACCCAAAAGTCGGAAGAAGAGAAAGCAGAGGAAGAAGAGGAAGAGGTTGAAGAAACCGTAAAAGAAAAAGGAAGCGTAAGCGTTTCCATGGCAGACTTTTACTACGGCGGAGCACAGACTTCGCCCGTTATTACATCAACTACCAATGATGTTAAAGGTGCTAAGGTTACCTACAAACCTGCAGGAAGTGCAGACAGTGCATATACGCCCACGGTTCCGAAGGAAGTCGGCAGATATATCGTAAAAGTTACTCTTCCCGCAAATGATAAATATAATGCATGCAGTGCGACTGCAGAGTTTTCCATAAACTATCTTCCTACACCCGACAATGCTTATTCCATTAAGGGTTCAAAGGGAGAGGGCGGCTGGTATACATCGGATGTAACGATTACACCCGGCGCCGGATATCAGATTTCCTACGGCGACAGAAATCATTATTCAAATAACGGTGTCAAGATTGAAAGGAATGTAAATCAGGTATTTGTCTACATCAGAAACGAATCCACTTTTGAAGAAACCGATGTAATTACAATCGGCGGATTTAAGATTGACAGCAAATCGCCTAAAGTAGAAGATATGGAAAGCGGCGAAGTTTACTTTGCGGACGAAAGCGGAAACGTAATCTGTATTGTAAGTGATGAAAACCTTTCACGTGTAGTTATAGGCGAAAACAAGGTTAAATTAACGGATCTCGGAGACGGCAGAAAGTCGTTTGCAATTCCCGCAGGTGCAAAAAAAGAAGCCGTTTCGTTTACAGCTTATGATTTAGCCGGAAACAAAACGGAATTTAAAGTTATCACCGCTCCTTCATGGAAGAGAAACGGTGTAATCTCAGAGGGTGAATTATTCCTCGAAGCAGGCGAGAGATTTACGATTCCCGAAGGCAAATGGGTTGTCGACGGAGACAGTACCGTTTACATGGGCGGAAGCGTATTTTACGCCTCAAAAGAAGGCATGTACGCCTTTAAAAAGCAATAAAAAAGAGCCGGAAGATTAAATCTTCCGACTCCGTAAATATTATTCCATAACGCTGATTACGCGGTTTCTGCCGTGCTCTTTTGCATAGTAGAGTTTGGCATCAACGCCTTCAACGTTTTCTTCGGTGGTAAGATTAGGATCGATTTCACTGACACCGAAGCTCATCGTGATTTTTATATCCGTACCTTCAAAAGTGATTACATCGGCTTCGATAGCTTTTCTTAAGTTCTCGGCGAACTCGGCAGCTTCATCCATATGTTTGTGGGAGAGAAGAAGGATGAATTCCTCGCCGCCCCATCTGAATGCGCCGTCATCGATTCCGATTGAATTTGAAAGTGTATTTGCAACATGCTTTAATACTTCATCGCCTGCGTTGTGACCGTATGTATCGTTGACACGTTTGAAGTGGTCGATATCGCACATGATGATTGCAGTAGAATCAAAGTTCTTGTTGGTTGCGATACGTCTTTCATAATATGTATGAAGTCCGCGGCGGTTTCTAAGGCCTGTCAAAGGATCTTCGATGGCTTCGTTGTGAAGCACGTAGGATTCAAGGCTTCTGCCACAGAAAGCGGTAGCAAGGGAGAGACGCTTTACATCTTCCTCGGTGAAAACACCGT
>CAMYYF010000204.1:0-3345 GCA_947303375.1 uncultured Lachnospiraceae bacterium | reverse complement strand
CAGATATTCTATGTCTTCTTCTTCGTATATCTGACCAAATTCATATTTAACTGTATCGAGAGAAACATCGAATACAGCAAGCTTTTCTGGTTCCTTATCATAGCCTGCACGGGTCATATTTTCGTGCATTTTACGTGCGGATGGTACGAGGCATACAGAAAGGTCAAAACGCCCGAAGTCTACAGATATATATTCCACCGCGTGATGGATTTGTCGGACTCTCTCGAATTAAAAGACTACGAAACCCCCGAATTTTATGATAAATACGCGAGAGCTCTCGACCGTGTGGTTGACTCATCCATCGACCTGGCCATTAAGTTCGGTGTCTACTTCGGTAATGTGGTCTCCACGATTGCATCGCTTGTAATCATCGTAATGGTTGACCCCGTGCTCCTCGTATTTATGATAGTTCCGATGTTCGTAAGCTTATATTTCGGCAACAAAAACGGCAAATGCAACTACGACAGGGAAAACGCCATCACAAGGGATAAAAGAATCGCAGAATACGTTAAACGTGTTTACTACGAGAAAAAATACGCCGCAGAAGTGAGACTATTTGACATCAATTCCATCATGCTTAAAAAGCAGGAAGACGCAGTTGATGCGATGGAAAAAGTTTCGATGAAATACCGTATGAAATCGGCTCTCTTTTCTTTTATCATGAAGGGCAGCTATTCGATATTCGCAGGCATCATCGCTTACTTTTATGTTGTTGCAAGAGTTAAATTCGGACATGCGACCGATATTTCAAGTTACGTTGCAATGATAACCGCAATGTCGTTTTCGACCAACCAGCTTAAGCAGGCGGTTGAGAACAGAATCTTCTTAAGCAACGAAAGCAGACTCTTTGCGAACCTCGAGGAGTTCCTTGAACGCCCCATAAAAGAAAAAGAAGAGAAAATTCTCATCGACGAGATTAAAAGCATCGAACTTAAGAACGTTTCTTTTACCTATCCCGGTGCAAAGAGCGAAACCCTAAAAGATATAAGTTTTAAATGGAACAAAGGCGACAGACTCGCCATCGTCGGCTATAACGGTGCGGGCAAAACCACGCTCATCAAGCTTCTGATGGGCCTCTATGAAATTCAGTCCGGCGAAATCCTCGTAAACGGAATCAACATTCAGGATATCGACGGCAATTCGTACAGAAAAAGATTCGGAACGGTTTTCCAGGATCTGCAGGTATTCGCAATGCCTCTTATAGAAAACGTGCTCATGAGAAGACCTGAGGGCGAGGAAGACTATAAGACGGCCGAGAAGGCCCTTAAAAACGCTCAGTTTGAAGTAAATCACCCCGGCCTTATAAAAGGTCTGGATACGGTCGTAAGCCGCGAATTTGACGAAGAGGGATTCGTTCCTTCGGGCGGTCAGGCACAGAAGATTGCCATCGCCAGAGTCTTCGCAGCAAAACCCGACATGGTCATCCTCGATGAGCCATCCAGCGCTCTCGATCCTCTGGCCGAATACAATATGTACAACAATATGATGAAACTCTCCGAAGGACGAGGTGTGATTTTTATATCGCACAGACTCTCCTCCGCGAGAATGGCAGACAAGATATATCTTATGAAAGACGGCGAAGTAGTCGAGCGCGGAACGCATGAAGAACTGATAGCACTGAATAAGTACTATCATGAAATGTTCACGCTCCAGGCCGAAAACTATCAGGAAAGTCTGCCCGAAGAAATGCTGAAAGGAGCTGAGGCGTTTTATGGCTAAAAACAAAGAAGACAAAATCTCAATCAGACGATTAATCAGCAACACGGCATTTATGATTAAATACGCGGCTAAATACGACAAGCCGTTAATCATCAAGATCTTCCTGATGAACTTAATATTAAAGGCCGCAATGTCGCTAAACGGCACATTTATCCTAAAGATGATAATCGACGGACTGACAGGCAAAGCTACTTTCGGCGATATCGCAATTATCCTTTTGATATCTCTCGCACTCGTAGTCTGCATCGAATGGATCAATCAGATTCTCGAAGAATGGACCAAAGCAAAAATCATCAAGCTCGACGGCAAAATACAGAGAGATCTCGTAGAGAAAAACAGCAAGATGGATTTGATATATTACGACAATCCGGACTACTACGATACCTACGTTTTCGTCGCAAACAACGCGGACCATATGATAGAAGGCGCCGTTGTAATCTCCTCTAAGATTTTCGGCGGAATCGTGGCACTATTGGTCGCAGCATCATTAATCATGACCATCAATCCGTTCCTTGCGGTATTCCCCATCGTCGGCTTTATCGTCAACTTAATCACGAGATTTAAGATGGAGGAAATCGAATACACATGGTGGCTCGAATTTAAAAAGCATTTAAGAAAAGCCGATTATTCAAAGCGTGTGTTCTATCAGCCCGAGTATGCAAAGGAATGCAAGTTAACCAACGTAAAAGAACCGCTTCGCCTTCAGTTTGACGAAGCACTCGATGCTGCAAGCGCCGCAGGCAGAAAGTACACTCCCGCTCTTACATGGATATCTCTTTTAAACTGGATTACGGTATTTACCGTGCTTTCGTTCTTTGCGGTACCGGCGTACTTAGGCTACTTAGCCCTCGTGCTTCACAAAATCGCACTAGGCGAAGTTGCATCGGCCAACAACGCGGCCAACTATGTCAGAGGAAACTTAAACGAAATCAATTACTGTCTCGTGGATTTTCAGATAATCGGACAGTATGCGGAGAAGTTCAGAAAACTCCTTGATTACGAGCCCGTCATCGAAGTTGCGGACGGTCTGACGCCTGACAAAGAAGCAGGCTCGCTCGTACTTTCAAACGTAAGCTTCCGCTATCCGAACACGGAAAAGGACACCCTAAAAGATATTTCAATCGAAATTAAGCCCGGCGAAAAGATTGCAATCGTAGGCGAGAACGGCGCAGGCAAAACCACTTTCGTTAAGCTCTTAATGCGTCTCTACGATGTAACGGACGGAAGCATTAAATACAACGGTCACGATATCAGAGAATACAAAACAAAAGAGTATCGTAAGAAGATAAGCGCGGTATTCCAGGACTACAATATTTACGCAGCAACACTCGCTGAAAACGTACTCTTAAGAACGTATAAAAAAGAGGATGAAAAGGACGTAATCGAAGCACTCAAGAAAGCTGACTTTTCCAAGAAACTTTCAAAGCTTCCCGACGGAATATACACAAATCTAACGAGGGAATTTTCCGAGGACGGCGTCAATCTCTCGGGCGGTGAAAGCCAGAAGATTGCAATATCGAGAGTATTCTTAAACGACGAGGACCGTGCGATTTCAATCCTTGACGAACCGTCAAGCGCACTCGATCCGGTATCGGAATATAAGTTAAACAAGAACCTTATAGACCA
>CAMYYF010000203.1:0-3348 GCA_947303375.1 uncultured Lachnospiraceae bacterium | reverse complement strand
AAATTGCAAGTAAAACTCTTAACAGAGCTTCAGATACAATGAGACAGCCGGGTTCCGTATTTAAGGTACTTTCCACATACGCTCCCGCTTTAGATTCGGGCGAATTTACTCTGGCAAATGTTCAGGATGATGCTCCTTTTACTTACAAAAACGGACGTCCCATTTCAAACTGGTACGGACAGAACTATCGTGGAGTATGCTCGTTAAGAACAGGTATTAAAGACTCTCTTAATATTGTAACCGTAAAAGTTTTAACACAGATCGGACCTCAGGCCGGTTATGATAAACTCATCGATTTCGGCTTTACAACACTCGTAGACAGAGAAGTAACCAGAGACGGTCAGGTAATGTCCGATATCAACCAGGCTCTCGCTCTCGGCGGTATTACACACGGTGTAACCAATATGGAAACAAACGCCGCTTATGCAAGTATTGCCAACGGCGGTATTTACAATCAGCCTCTTTTATATTCGAAAGTAACCGATGCGGACGGAAATATCATCCTCGACAGTTCAATGTTCGATCAAAGAAGAGTTCTTAAAGAAACAACCGCATTCCTTTTGACATCCGCAATGCAGGACGTTATCAGAAACGGTACCGCACATATGGTTGACTTCGGTAATATGTCTATCGCAGGTAAAACAGGTACAACCTCATCGTATAACGATATTTGGTTTGCCGGATATTCGCCTTATTATACAGCCACCGTATGGGTCGGTTTCGACAACAATGTAGACCTCGGCAAGGATCAGCACGATATCGCTAAATACCTTTGGAAAGAATGCATGGGCAGAATCCATTCAAATCTTCCCAATGCATCATTTGATATTCCAAACGGCATCACAACACGTGCCATTTGCTCCGAATCGGGCAAGATACCCAATGAAGGCCTCTGTGACGACCATATCAGGACCGAATACTTCGAAGTCGGTACGGAGCCCACTGAGTACTGTGACGTGCATTACAAGGGCATTATATGCGCTTACGACGGTAAGATTGCATGCGAAACATGTCCTTTCGCTACAGAAGGCGTTGCTACTCTTCCGCTTAAAGAATCAGAATTACTTGATTACGGCAAGAATAATGTCGAAGATAATCACTGTATGCACAATTCAGCCTTCTATGCTCAGGAAAATTACCAGGATATCCTGAACGCACAGATGTGGGAAATAATGTCGAGATAATCGATTTCATAGATTGACATCATAAAAGAATTAATCAGTACAAAAGAAAAGATTCGGATTATAAGTCCGAATCTTTTTTATGCTTTTTATTTGTTTCTTTTTAACTAGTCTTCCGAAGACTCTTCAGCGTTTTCATCGTTTTCTGCGTTGTTGTCTTCGCTCTCTGTGGTATCTGTAGTCTTGTTATCAAATTCCACATACTCTTCGTAAACACCCATATCGTTTAAGAACATGGGAACAACTTCAACATATTCTGCGTAAACATAAGCAGGCTTTCCGTCGTATTCAATCTTAATCCATTCGGATCCTTCTCCGGATATAATCTTAAAGTCATATCCTTTATACGCCGAACCGAGACGCTCATAATCGGTGCCCGGGCCTGATCTGATATTTACATTGTCTTCAATTAATCTCGCACGATTGTGTACATCAAGCTTAACGGTTTGTTCCTGACTTTCTTCTTTTTCCTTGACCTGCATTTGGATTTCTTCCATATCAACCTTTTCTTTGACAGGAAGATAATAATTGTTATCTTCTTTTACTACATCAGGTCTGGCTGCAATTTTAATCACGCAGAAGATAATAGCAATGGAAAGACAGATAATAACACCATACATTATTGATGTTCGTGACTTCTTATCCAGTAACATTTAGGTTTTCCCTTATAAAATTTATTTACTGCTTGGTAGCATAGAAAGCAATTTCTTCGGTATAAGGAGTTTCCATATCTCCGTATTTAATAGAAATCGTCATATTTCCGGAAATATAGTCTCCGTCTGCAAAACCATCAATGGTAATAGTATATGTACCTGTAGTATCTTCAAATCCGAATAAAGAATCGGAAAGATATCCGTTTAAATCTTTATCGGTAACAGTAATAGAATATGAGCCGAGGTCTGAAGGAATTATATCTCCGCCTTCATAATTGCCCTTGGCATAATCACTGTATGTAATAAATGTCTTGTTGTTAAATCTCTGATATCCGAAATAATCGCCCATATCAACGATCAAATCCCAAGCTGCGGGAGTTGTATCGGAATCCTCATAAAGAGAAATCGCAAAATCATCTGCCGAATTATCGGTGTAAAGATCGGTAACATCGATGTTAACGCCGTTCGCAGCAAGATAATCAGCAAGTTCCTGAGAACCGTAGGTGTTCATTATCTGGCTGGTGCCGGCATAATCACCATAGTAATTTGACGAATATGTATAATCGTTTGAAGGTTTTGAAGTACCGGATTTACCCTTAAATACAAAGAATAAAATTGCTCCGACTACAACAAGTAAAAGGACAAGGAGTACAAGAACTACAACAGCAACTATAACCGCAATAAGACATCCTTTGCCTTTCTTCTTGGGCTTATCTGCTTTTTCTTTTTTCTTCTTTTCTTTTGCCTCGGCCTTAGAAGCCACGGGAGCGGGTGCAGGTTCTGCTGCAGGAGCAGGTGCAGGTGCGGGAGCGGGTGCAGGCTGTTCTACAACAGGTGTAAGAGCAGGTGAAGGCGCGGGCTCTTCAACTACAGGAGCAGGCTCGGGCTCTGCAACAGGTGCAGGCTCTTCTACAACGGGAGCAGGTGCAGGTTCCTCTACTACAGGTGCTGCTACCGGTTCTTCAACAACAGGTTCGGGCGTCGGAGCAGGCTCTTCCACAACAGGTGCAGGAGCAGGCTCTTCTGCCTTAACTTCTTCTATAACTTCAGCAACGGGAGCAGCCACTTCTTCTTTAACTTCAGCAACAGCTTCTGCTACTTCTTCTTTCTTCTCTTCTACAGTTTGAACCACTTCTTCTTTGACTTCTGCTGCAGTTTCAACTGCTTCTGCTTTAACCTCTTCTACAGGTTCTGCAACAACTTTGGTTCCACAGTTGGAACAAAACAGTGCGCCGTCAGCAAGCTTGGTTCCGCAAGTACTACAATACATAACAATTCTCCTTTACCCATAATTAGTGAAATCGTATATTTTAAAACAATAACGCTTATTTTTTCACAAACTTTATTATACCATTTCAGGCACTTCAAATACAACTCTAAATAAAACTATTTTATTGACAAATTTTAGTGTCGTATGATAATATATTACACGTTGCGAATGCTGCTATGGCTCAGTAGGTAGAGCGTCGCATTGGTAGTGCGGAGGTCACGGGTCCGATTCCCGTTAGCAGCTT
>CAMYYF010000202.1:0-3356 GCA_947303375.1 uncultured Lachnospiraceae bacterium | reverse complement strand
AACGAGATACTTGATAAAGAAGACTACATTGAAGAAACATATATTTTCGAAGTATCTTCTCCGGGGCTCGGAAGAAAGCTAAAAAAAGACATTCACTTTGAAAAGGCAATCGGTGAAAGCGTGGATGTAAAACTTTTCAAGCCCATTGAAAAGCAGAAAGAATTCACCGGTATTTTAAAAGCGTTTGATCAGAATACGGTAACGATAACCGTTGAAGATAAAGAAATAAGTTTTAACAGAAAAGATATTGCGATAATAAAATTGTCACTTGATTTTTAGATAGGAGGAATAATCTAATGGCAAAGGAAAATAAGGTTAAGGACAGCGAAGAACTCTTAAGAGCGATCAACGAACTTGAAAAAGAAAAAGAAATCAGCAAGGAAACGTTGTTTGAGGCAATAGAGAACTCTCTTAAGAAAGCAGCCAAGGAACATTTCGGCAACGATGAAAACTGCGTAGTTGAAATGGACAGAGAGACAGGTGAATATCATCTTTATCAGGAGAAGACCGTTGTCGAAAATGCAGAAGACGTTACGGATCCCGTTACCGAGGTTTCACTTGAGGACGCAAAGAAGGTTGCAAAGAAAGCTGCAGTAGGTGATGTAGTAAGATTCGAACTTCAGTCAAAGGAATTCGGACGTATCGCAACACAGCATGCAAAGAGCGTTATCTTACAGAAGATTCGTGAAGAAGAAAGAAACGTTGTATTTGACCAGTATTATTCCAAGCAGAACAATATAGTTGTCGGTGTAGTTCAGAGATACATCGGCAAGAGCATTTCTATTAACCTTGGCAAGGCTGATGCCATCTTAAACGAAAACGAGCAGGTTAAGGGTGAGCATTTCCATCCTACAGACAGAATCAAAGTTTATATAACAGAAGTTAAGAATACACCCAAGGGACCCAAGATTCTTGTTTCCCGTACACATCCCGGATTTGTTAAGAGACTCTTCGAATCCGAAGTTACAGAAATCAAAGACGGTATCGTTGAAATCAAGGGTATCGCAAGAGAACCGGGCAGCAGAACAAAAATGTCCGTATGGTCAAAGGATGAAAACATCGATCCCGTAGGTGCATGCGTTGGACTTAACGGTACCAGAGTAAATGCTATCGTTGACGAACTCGGCGGCGAAAAGATTGATATCATCAACTGGAGCCCCGATGCAAACGAACTCATCCAGAATGCACTTTCTCCCGCACAGGTTATCGCTGTTGCAGTAAACGAGGAAGATCCCAAGAGCAAGGAAGCTATGGTAATCGTTCCCGATACACAGTTATCACTTGCTATCGGTAAGGAAGGCCAGAACGCACGTCTTGCAGCAAAGCTTACAGGATTTAAGATTGATATCAAGTCCGAGTCACAGGCTAGAGAAGCATTCGGTTTCTCTACTGATGCAGAAGAGTTTGAGTATGATGAAGAATACGAGAACGAAGGATACGCACCTGAGTATACAGACGAAGAGTACTATGAGAATGCTGAAGGTGTAGCTGAGGATATCGAAAATAATGATGCAGAATAAAAGAGTTCCTAAAAGAACATGTGTAGCCTGCAGGGAAAGCGGTGACAAAAGAGAATTACTCAGAATCGTCAGAACTCCCGAAGGCGAAGTTAAAATCGACCCTACCGGGAAACTTAACGGCAGGGGAGCATATGTTTGCAAAAATAAGGAATGTTTTGAAAAATTACAGAAAACACACGCGCTTGATAAGGCTTTTAAAATGTCCGTAGGCAGTGAGTTTTTTGAAGAAGCTTTTAAGGAGTTGTTCGGTGAACAATGATAAAGTGCTCTCTTTACTTGGACTTGCAAAAAAAGCAGGCAAGTTAAAGGGTGGCGAATACTGCGTTGAAACTGAAGTAAAAAAAGGCAGAGCAAAGCTCGTAATTGTGGCAGAGGATGCGTCGGATAACACAAAGAAAAGTTATACCGATATGTGTTCTTTTAAGAAGGTGCCTGTTATCTTTTATGGTAATAAGGAAACAATCGGCAAATGCATCGGCTGCGAGGAAAGAGCGGCAGTGGTTCTGACAGACGAAGGTTTTGCGAACGCAGTCAACAAACAGATTTCGCAGAAAGACATAAAGAATTAATTTCAATCGGATTCGGAGGTGGTTGAATGAAGATAAGTGAATTAAGCAAAGAATTGGGAGCGACAAGCAAGGATATTATCGCGCTTGCAAATGATTTAGGCATAGAGTGCAAGGCCGCTACCAAGAATTTGTCTGACGAAGAGATGCAGACCGTAAAGAATGCATTTCTTAAAAAGTCCGGTGCAAAGGAAGAAAAACCGGCTAAGGCAGAGAAGAAAGAAAGCACAAAGGCTAAGGCAGAGCCTGCAAAAGCTGAGAGCGTAAAAGAAGAAAAAGCAGAAGCCAAAGCAGCGCCCAAGGCAGAAGCTAAAGCGGCGCCCGTAAAATCTGAGCCCGCTCCTCAAAGAAAGGCAGAAGAGCCTAAGCCTGAAGCAAAGAAGCCTAAATTTAACTTTAAGATTAACCCTCAGTTTATGAGCAATCCTCAGGCACAGGGTCAGAAGAGACCTGCCCAGAATCAGGGTCAGCCTCAGAGAGCACCTCAGAGACCTATTAACCAGGGACCTACCAGGCTCATTAAACCCTCCACACCTCCTTCGGGTACACCGAGCGTTAATATAGTTCCCAATCACCCCGTAAAACCCTCCAAACCGGTTGAAACAGTTAAGGAAACAAAAGTAACAGAAAATGTTACCGAAAATACAAACGTTAAGACAGAGCAGGCACCGGTTAAGCCTGCACCTGTAAATACGCAGCCCCAGGAAGCAAAGAGACCCGCAGAGGCACCATCAGCTGATAACAGAAATCAGAGAAATCAGCAAAGAGATGTAAGAAAAGACGACAACTTTAAGAGACAGGATAAGCCCGCATTTAACAAGCAGGGCGACAAGGATGCTCAAAAGCCTCCGAGATTCCAGAAAAATCCTAAATTTGATCAGTCACAGGCTCCTGCTGCTCCTGCAGGCGACGGCAAGAGAAAAGACGACAAGAGAAGAAATTCTCAGGAAAAAGACAGAAAGAAAAACAATTACGACGACAGATATGAAGACGGAATGGGCCAGAAGGGCAAGACCTTAAAGCCCGGCGCTTTCATTAAACCCGAAAAGAAGGTTGAGAAAGTCGAGGACGATATCAAGGTACTTGTACTTCCCGAAGTACTTACCATCAGAGACCTTGCAGACAAGATGAAGCTTCAGCCTTCAACCATCGTAAAGAAACTTTTCCTTGCAGGTGAAATCGTAACGGTTAATACCGAGATTTCATTTGAAAAAGCAGAAGAAATCGCAATGGAATACGATATCCTCTGCGAAAAGGAAGAAAAGGTAGA
>CAMYYF010000201.1:0-3370 GCA_947303375.1 uncultured Lachnospiraceae bacterium | reverse complement strand
TCATCATCAAATATAACATCGCCGTTAACCGTAATCTTTCCTTTGTCGGGAATAACGAGCTGATTAAGACAACGTAAAAGAGTCGTCTTGCCGCCACCCGAAGAACCGATGATTGCAAGGACTTCGCCCTTGTTTAATTCAAACGAAACGCTTTTTAAAACTTCTTCTTTGCCGAAGTTTTTGCATAAATTCTCAACTTTTAAAACTGTTTCCATATTTTATCCTTTATAAAATTAACCTTTGTAGTAGTCGAGTTTCTTTTCTATCTTTCCGAACACAATCGTAAGTACGCCGGTGAAGAGTAAGTAGAATGCACCAATGTAAAAGATTGGCCAGATGATTGCCTTAAGTCCGACGATATCCTGCGCAGCCTTAAGAAGTTCAACGCATGAAACAACTCTGGCGAGGGAGGTATCTTTTACGAGGGTAATAATTTCGTTGCCCATCGGAGGGATGATGCGCTTAATAACCTGCGCAAGGATAATCTTAAAGAAGATCTGCGTTTTGGTCATACCAAGCACCTGTCCGGCTTCGTACTGTCCCTGGGAAATGCTCTCTATACCGCCTCTGTAAATCTCCGAAAAGTAGCAGGCGTAATTGATGATAAAAGCGATGATTACCGCAGGAAGTCTGCCGACGCCCGTCGTTTTAAATATAAGTCCCGGACCATAAAAGACAAGAATTATCTGAAGCATCAGAGGCGTACCTCTTATTACCCAGACAAAACCTTTGGTCAGACCTTTTATAAATTTAATTTTTGACATACTTCCGAAGGTGATTAAAAGACCAAGCGGAAGAGCCCCAATCAGTGTCAGGGCGAATATCAAAAGGGTTAATTTAAACCCGTCTAAAAGTTGCAGTGTTACTTCAAGAAACATAGTTTTTCATCCTTTAAATAATTGATGGAACAATACCCTTCTATTTTACACAATTCCTTCTTATTTGTAAAAAACAAAAACTGTCTCGATTGAGACAGTTTTTTATTTCTTTATTTGCCCCAGGGCAGCCTGTCCGTATAAGATTTTCGCATTGGTATTTTTCTCATCAGTTTGGAAATACCGAAGAAAAATAAAGGAGATGCTATACATGCGACAAATGCTAAAAGGAGTAATGTATTATAAACCCAGTTGGGAATACTCTGATTGACAGTCAATCCGATTTCACCGAGTTTCCAGTGATTATTTCGTACATTCATATAATATAAGGGAATTTGAACTCCAAAAATTATCAAAACCAAAGAAAGTATAAATGTGGCCAGCACCTCTTTTTTATACATTATTGCTACAAATGCAAACAGTCCAATATTAGCAATTATATAGTTTAAGAGTAACATCAAAGTAGCTGCATTCGGAGTTTCATATGATAATCTTATATAAAGAAATGTCGGAACAATAAAAGCAGCAAAATGAATAATATTGGAAATAAGAAGCATTATGGTATGGTTTTTGATATAGGCTTTATTCGCCTTTTCCGAAGAACGAATCATATCGGATGCATAAACCTGCATAACACTGTTTACAAAATACACACTGCTTAAGCTTACCATTATACCCTGTAATAAAACTCCGAAAGGAGCAAATATATACATAAAGCTATTCAGAAAAAATATAATTGGAAAAAACATAACAGCTTTGTATTGAGAAATATATTTGATTAATCCTGCACTATCTTTTATCTTCATTATTCTATCCTTTCAACGCTTTGTCTTTATACCATTCCTTTTTAATAAATCTGTTCAAAAGGCACATTCCGATTACGTTAATGATTACATCCGCTGTTAATTCCACTGTAATTGCACCCACATATAATAAAGGATGAAAAATTTCTTCCGGCAGTATATATAAAATCGCAACCGGGAAAAAGTATAAAATACCGAAACTGTATATTAAAGTCGATATTGTCGAGTTTTCTATCAGCCTGCAAATCCATACAAGCAGACTGGTTGTTGAGTGACACGATATTACGAAAAGGATACACATCATGGAAAACTTTAATCCTTTATCGGGATGGCCAATGTATCCCGCCACCACAATTCCCACTGTGCCTAAAAAAATAAGCAACAGTCTCGAAAAAATATCCCATACGGCGATATTCTTAATCATCCTGACTCCCTTAGGCGAAGTCTTTGTCATTTCGCTGATTCTCGATTTGTCCGAAAGAAGTGCGCCGAAATTGAAACGGTCGGAGAGACAAACCACAACGCACGCCCATACGGAAACCATCACGGAAAAGGTTGTCAGAAGCGTTCTGAATGTTTGTGAGTCAGAATTCCTGTTAAAAAATGAAACAGTCACTAATAATATAAATACTGCTGTCGGAAAAAGAATATATGCTGCCGCCATCACTTTTTTTGAAGTAAATGAATTGTACTGTCTGATAGTTTTAAACATAGTTTTCTCCTTTTACAAAACAGGCATCGAGAGTTTTGAATTCTGCTTAAGAAGTGCAACGCAAATCTTGAAAAGGTCCGGAGTTTCGAAGGATATATTCATGCCTGTAAATCTTTCGGTGTTTTCCGCGAGAGCCATTCCCTCGAAGCCGTATTTTCCGGGTGTTACGGAAATCATGTTTTTCTTAAGTTCTTCCGTTACTTCACCGTCGCCTTTTACGATGACGTACTTTTCTTTTATGTCCGTTACGAAGCCCTGCTCGAGTATTTTTCCGTCATCCATCACGATGATATAGTCCGTTACGTCTTCCATATCGGAGATATTGTGAGTGGAGAAAAGAATGCTTCTTTTTCCGTTGCCCTCAGCGATATACGTTCTTAAAATATCTCCGAGCAGATCTCTCATCAAAGGATCGAGGGGCGATGCAGGTTCGTCTAAAATAAGCAAATCGGTCTTTCTGGCAAAAACAGTCGCAAGCATCAGCTTCATCAGATTTCCGTCGGAAAGCTTTGATACACTTTTGGCATTGCTTCCAAATACCGAACTGTCGATATTTAAGGATTTGCAGATTGCATCGAACTTATCCCTGTCGAAGTTATCAAAGAGCGTTTCCGAGAGTTCTCTTATCTGATTGCCGTTCCAGTGAGGAAGGAAATAATTCTTGGTTCCTGTAAAACCGATTCGCTCCATCACGCCTTCGTCGTCTATTTTCTTTTCGCCAAAATACGAAACCTCACCCTTATTGTCTCTTCTTAAACCGCTTAAAATATTTAAAAGAGTGGTCTTTCCTGCGCCGTTTTCGCCGACGAGTGCGGTCGAAAAGCCTTCGGGTATATGTATCTCGGGAACATCCAGTTCGAATTTTCCGAATTTCTTGTTAATGTTTTTTCCTGTAATAACGTCTGTGTAATTCATGTCAGTCTCCAATCTCTTTTATGAACAATTCTTTTACTCCTGCTCTGACAGTTTAATAAGAACCT
>CAMYYF010000200.1:0-3380 GCA_947303375.1 uncultured Lachnospiraceae bacterium | reverse complement strand
ACTGGCTTATTCAGACTCTTTTAAAACTTTCTAAGCTTGATGCCGGAACCATAGTACTAAAAAAAGAAGATGTATCTTCCACGGAGCTGATTGAAGAGGCGGTAAAACCCTTCGGCATTCAGTTTGATTTAAGAAACATCAAATTTAAATCCGACATTTCTGACCTTAATATTCGCTGCGATAAAAACTGGACCGTGGAAGCCATCCAGAATATTATCAAAAACTGCATTGAGCATATGGATGACGGCGGAGAGTTGTCTGTCGAAATGGTCGATACAAATATTTATACTCAGCTCACCATAAAAGACACAGGCTGCGGTATTGCAAAAGAAGACATCCCTCATATCTTCGAGCGTTTCTACAAAGGAAAGAATGCAGGTAAAGACAGTGTCGGTATCGGTCTTGCTTTATCAAAGTCCATCATCGAAGGTGAGCAGGGCGAGATTACGGTCGAAAGCACGGAAGGTGTAGGAACGAAATTTATTATCAAGTTTTATAAGACATTAATTTGACGAAAGCACTCAAATCGAATATCATTCTTTTAGCAGATAACTGCAAACTATGGAGGAAAGAAAAATGGTAATGTTTTTAAGATTAAGAAATATCTAATGGCATGAGACTTATAAAATAGTTTCATGCTTCGATTTATGACGCGCAAACTATTTATATAAGGAGAATCGATATGATATTTCAAGACAATATAATTAAAGAATATTTACGTAACGTTTATTTTATTTCAGGTACGCCCTGTGGCGGCAAGACCACGATAACAAAAGCACTCGGAGAAAAATACAATATTCCGGTGTACGTTATCGACGATCAGATTCCTTACCACATCCGCTTATCCGATAAGGAACATCAGCCCGAGATGAACAGAGACTTTAAGGATGCTGACGAATTCTTCGGAAGAACTGTGGAGGAATACAAAAACTGGCTTATCGGTAACAGCAGAGAGCAGCTCGATTTTATACTGCTTGATCTGATAAAGATGTCGCAGGATAAAATGGTTTTATGCGACATTCATATCGTGGCTGAGGAAGCGTTTAAGTTTACGGATCCGTCACACATTGCATTTTTAATAAGAGAGCCTAACGACCTCGTAGACGAATACTGCAACAGACCGGATCATCAGCCGTTCAGTGATTTTATCCATTCGGCAACTGATTACGAAAAAGCCAAGGCAACCTGCAATGAAACATTATATTCGCTTAACATCGAACGCTACAATTTTATCAAAAACAGCGAGTATTTCTGGCTGGAGAGAGATAACAACAGAAGCGTCGATGAAACCGCCAATCTTGTGGCAAAACATTTCGGATGGAATAATCAGGCGGAAGTTACGATAGAAAAAGTCGAAAAAGGAACGCCACTTGCCGATGAACTTTTATCATTTATTGAAAACTGTTCATATGAGGCTAAGGACCATATCGCGGGACTTGTAAGAAACTGGGAGTTTAGTGGCTGGGAAACAATGTTTGTAGCCAAAGCGGACGGAAAAGTAATCGGAATGGCTTCGGCATTAAAAGAAGATTATTATCCTCTGCCCAATCTTTTTCCCTGGGTATCCTGCATCTTTGTTGACGAAGGTTATCGCGGACAGAGAATTAGCGGAAAGCTAATCGATTACGCCAATGAATATTTAAAAAAGCAGGGATTTGAGAAAAGTTATATTCCGACCTGCCCCGGAAATGTCGGTCTTTACGAGCATTTCGGATATTCATTCATAAAAGAAATCACGAACTACGGTGGCGATAATGATTTGTTATACGTAAAAGATATTTAATATAACATAAAAATGGAAATCGAGGGTGTGTATGCACCTTCGATTTTTTACATGAGAAGACTGACAAATAATTTTATTCTGCTGCCGAAGAAACTCACTCTGCGAGAGAGAGGGCGTCTACTCGATTTGTAGTTTTTATGATAGAATAATCTAAGATTTTTTAACGAAGGTGTATTATGAAAAGAATCAGAATAAACATTTCATATATAATCGGAATACTTCTTCTTTGTCTGATTGCTTTCGAAGTTTTCAGAATGATTAGAACAATTGACAGTGTAGGGGATTTTATATATTACATTCCCGAGACAATCTGTTATATCGGCGGAGTTATCTTCGTACTCGGCAATATACTCGGAATACTTCCGGTGGGAAATTACAGAAAAGAACTCTTCGAGGGCCTTTGCGGGTATTTAAAGGAAAACGGGGAGAAGCCCCTTGCTTCCTACAGTATTAACGAAGAATATATGGAAAAATTAAGAAAAGATATAAGAGATGAAGAGGTTCTAAATCTTATAGCGAAAGATGTTGTTTCATACTGCGGCGTTAATATCGGAAATCTTGCTGTTTACAATCAGAGCAATCTTATCGAAGCTGCAGGAACATATAATTCCGAAACGGATGAAATCCATATAAGTGTTGCCAATACACGAACGATTGATGAAGTGCTTGCAGTACTGATTCACGAGTGCATGCATTACATCCTGAAAGAAAAAGAACTCTGGCTTGAGGATGAAAGAGATAACGAATTCCTAACCGACCTTTCGTGTCTTTTCTATGGCTTTACAGACCAGATAAATAAAGGTTATATCATGGTAGGATATTTAAAGAGAAACGAAATCAGATATATAAGAAAACTGTTAAAGAGGTTTTAAGTAAAGGGATGAAAGCATAAACAGGCATGTTAATATTTATATAACAGATTTCTTTAAAGTCTTTGGAAAATTTCGAATATGCAGCATAAGTCGTTAAAATAATCGTCAGGCATGGCGGTTATTTTTTTGTATTTTTTATTTGCTATTCTCTAGCTGGAACTATATATGGTAATATAAAAAAGAAAGTAACAAAGTAAAAAATGGGGTTTGAAGTATTTGACTATTTAGAAAAATCGCAATATTCCTAAATAGTGATTCCATCAATTGATAGTATAGATTCTTTACATTGTGTCGTAATTGTGATACATTTATGATACAGAGGAGGTGATTTTTATGCCAATGATAATGCCTATAAGAGATTTAAGAAAAACGAGTGAGATTTCGGAGTTGGCTCACAAAAATAAAGAGCCTATATTTATAACGAAAAACGGATATAGCGATCTTGTTATCATGAGCACTGAAATGTATGAACAATTTGCTCAGATTAATAGAATAGATAATGCTATTGAAGAAGCTGAGAGAGAAATCGAACAAGGAGCAAAGCCTATTTCAGCTAAAGATGCCAGAAAGAAGCTAGACAAGAAATACTATGGCTAAAAAATACGAAGTTTTGTTATATCCGAAAGCATATCGTGATATAGAAGAAATCTATGCTTATATAGCTCTGGAAAAGTTATCTCCGGAAAATGCAAAAGGGCAGACCGATAGAATTTGGGATGCCATTT
>CAMYYF010000199.1:0-3385 GCA_947303375.1 uncultured Lachnospiraceae bacterium | reverse complement strand
GGCAGGCTCATTTCGTAAAGAACATGTTCATCCAGCCTACAGAGGAAGAACTTGCTAACTTCGAGCCTAACTTCGTTGTTTACACAGCTTCACTTGCTAAAGTAGATAACTACAAAGAACTTGGTCTTAACTCCGAAACATGTGTTGCATTCAACACAACAAGCCGTGAGCAGGTTATTCTTAACACATGGTACGGCGGAGAAATGAAGAAGGGTATGTTCTCAATGATGAACTACTACTTACCTCTTCAGGGCATCGCTTCTATGCACTGCTCAGCTAACACAGATATGGAAGGTAAGAACACAGCAATCTTCTTCGGTCTTTCCGGAACAGGTAAGACAACACTTTCTACAGATCCTAAGAGACTCCTCATCGGTGATGACGAGCACGGCTGGGATGACAACGGCGTATTCAACTTCGAAGGCGGATGCTACGCTAAGGTTATCAACCTTGACAAAGAATCTGAGCCCGATATCTACAACGCTATTAAGAGAAACGCTCTTCTTGAGAACGTTACAGTTGATGCAAACGGCAAGATTGATTTCGCTGACAAGTCCGTAACAGAGAATACACGTGTTTCTTATCCTATCGAGCACATCGAAAACATCGTTAAGAAAGTTAACGGTATTTCAGCAGGTCCCGATGCTAAGAACGTAATCTTCTTATCAGCAGATGCATTCGGAGTACTTCCTCCTGTATCTATCCTTACACCTGAACAGACACAGTACTACTTCTTATCAGGTTTCACAGCAAAGCTTGCAGGTACAGAGCGTGGAATTACTGAGCCTACACCTACATTCTCAGCTTGCTTCGGTCAGGCATTCCTTGAGTTACATCCTACAAAGTACGGTGAAGAACTCGTTAAGAAGATGCAGAAGAGCGGCGCTAAGGCTTACCTTGTAAATACAGGTTGGAACGGAACAGGCAAGAGAATCTCCATTAAGGATACTCGTGGTATCATCGATGCAATCCTTAACGGCGACGTTAACAACGCTCCTACAAAGAAGATTCCTATCTTTGATTTCGAAGTTCCTACAGAGCTTCCCGGAGTTGATCCTGCAATCCTTGATCCTCGTGATACATACGCTGATGCTTCAGAGTGGGATGCTAAGGCTAAAGATCTTGCAGAAAGATTCATCAAGAACTTCGGCAAGTACACAACCAACGAAGCCGGTAAGGCACTTGTTGCAGCAGGTCCTCAGTTATAATTTAAATTCATACTTGTTTAACATACTGAAGCAGGATTTTCGGATCCTGCTTCTTTTTTTGTCATCATAAAAGAATTAAACTTTGTGTTATAATAATGGTAATTGATTATTTCACATTTTCACGATATTCGTTTAAAATAGTTATTCGTAAAATATGCAATCTTTGGAGGACCTATGAAAAAATCAAAAATACTCGTTGTTGACGATGAACAGAGAATGAGAAAAATCATCAACGACTTTTTAACTAAGAGTGATTATAACGTCATTGAAGCCTGTGACGGCGAAGATGCGCTTGATAAGTTTTTTAAAAACAAAGATATAGATCTGATAATTCTTGACATTATGATGCCAAAACTCGACGGATGGGGTGTATGCAAGGAAATCAGAAAAGAATCAAAGGTTCCGATTATCATGCTTACAGCAAGAAGCGGTGAAGAAGACGAACTTCAGGGCTTTAAGCTTGGTGTGGATGAGTATATATCCAAGCCTTTTTCGCCCAAAATACTTGTTGCAAGAGTTGAGGCTATTTTAAGAAGATGTAAAGGCATTTCTTCGGACGATGTTATTGAATGCGACGGTATTGTAATGAACAGACTGACGCATATAGTTACAATTGACGGCAAAGAGGTTGATTTTTCATACAAGGAATTTGAACTTCTTGCATATTTTCTGCAAAATCAGGGAATTGCACTTCCGAGAGAAAACATCTTAAACAATGTCTGGAATTATGATTATTACGGAGAAGACCGTACAATAGATACGCATGTAAAGAAAATACGTGCAAAGCTTGGTAATAAGGGTAAATACATTAAAACCATCTGGGGAATAGGATACAAGTTTGAAACACTCGATTAAGAAACAATTAGCTTTAAATTTTATATTTATTCTTTCTGTAATCATTTTAATTTCTTCGATTGCATACCTAATCCTTTTCAGGTCTTTTGTTGAAAATTATGTGCTTTTAAACATTTTTATTCTGGTTGTTGCATTTTTTATGTTTGTAGTCGGTTTTGTGCTGATTATTATTTTTACTGACAGAATTTCAAAGCCAATCGTAAGACTCACAGAAATATCTTCGAAGATGGCAAGTCTTGATTTTGACGCTAAGTATGAATCCAAAGGTTATAATGAAATTGACGTTCTCGGGGAAAACATTAATGAAATGTCCGAGAAACTCGAACAGACAATTTCGGAGCTTAAAAGTACGAACAGCGAGCTTTTACGAGATATTGAGAGAAAAAACAGAAATGAAGAAATGCGCAAGGAATTTCTTGCAAATGTTTCTCATGAATTAAAGACACCAATCGCTCTTATCCAAAGCTATACGGAAGGCTTAAAGGAAGGCATTATCGAAGACGATGAAAGCAGACAGTACTATCTGGATGTTATTATCGATGAAGCCGGCAGAATGAATAATATCGTAAAAGAAATCATGTCCTTATCAGAACTTGAATACGGCAATAATCCTATCGAAATCGAAAGATTCGATATTGTTGAAATGATAAGGAATAAAATTTCTTCGGGACAGGTTCTGGCTGAAAAAAATGATGTAGAAGTCTTATTTGAAAATAAAAACGAAAGCATATTTGTCTGGGCCGATGAACCGAAAACCGAAGCTGTATTTATGAATTATCTTTCAAATGCATTTCATTACTGCGAAGGCGAAAAGAAGATAAAGGTTTTTATAGAGAAAAAAGAAGATACAGTCAGAATTAACGTATTTAACACAGGAAGACAGTTAAGCGAAGAAGAACAGAGGAGAGTCTGGGAAAAGTTTTATAAGGCCGATACGGCAAGAAGCAGGGATTACGGTGGAACCGGTATAGGATTATCTATTGTTAAGGCCATAATGAATTCTCTTAAGATGGCTTACGGCTGCTTCAATAATGAAGACGGAATTACGTTCTATTTTGAATTACCGACTAAATAAAAATGGTGTTCGACTTAAAAAAGTCGGACACTTTTTGATTTTGTAATAAAAAAACTCCTTTTTAAAGGAGTTATGCCGGCGGCGGGACTTGAACCCGCACGTTGTTGCCAACAACAGATTTTGAGTCTGCCTCGTCTGCCATTCCGACACGCCGGCTTGTGCTGATTTTAAGGCATTTTTGCAAAGCCCAACACGCAACTTACGTTTACATAGTTTATCATAAAAAAGGGATATATTCAAGAATATT
>CAMYYF010000198.1:0-3421 GCA_947303375.1 uncultured Lachnospiraceae bacterium | reverse complement strand
AGCCTTTGGTATCCGTTATCATTACGGATGACACAGAGGAATGTTCACACGCGCTAGAAAACTTCAACACCTATTCGAATATTGAAATCATAAAAGAATCGGACTTTGCGGATGAACTTTCAGACAAGAATATCTTTGCAAAGAAAAATGCCCTTGCAAAGAAAGCCAATGGTGAAGTTTTATTCTTCCTTGACGGTGCTCTGAAAGTCTGCTCGCCGGATATCGTAAGAGAACTTTTATCAATAGCACAAAGAGAAGATGTCGGCGCGGTTGGAGGCAAGATTATCAATTCAGCAGGCAAGATTGAACATGCATCCGTTGTAATCGGTATAGGGAAAGATAAGGCAGCAGGCCTCGTTCATCACGGCTTTGATAAAAAATACATCGGTTACATGGGAAGGCTCTGCTACATTCAGGATACCAGCGCAGTTGTTTCGGATATGCTTATGTTAAAGAAAAAAGATTTCGAAAAAGCAGGCTGCTTTGACGAGAGTTTTGACAAAGCTTTTTCCGATATTTCCTTATGTCTTAACTTAAGAAGACTCGGTCTTTTAAATGTATTTGACCCTTACGCCGAAGGTGTAAGCGACAAGGCTCAGATTCTTTTAGGATGTGATGATGAAGCATACTTAAAAGATCTCGAAATCTTTAAGGATAAATATGCTAAGGAACTTGAAGAAGGAGATCCCTATTACAACGCAAATCTTACTAAAGAAAGTCTTGATTACTCGGTGTGTTAACCGATATTTTGGAAGAATAAAAAATGCTCAATTACTTATTTGCTTTAATCATATATATCAGTTTTATCGTTTTAATATTTGCTCTTAAACTCAATCCGAAGCCGGGGAAAAAAGGCATCGCCTTTACAATAATAATACCTGTGGTGTCATTAATCCTTCAGCTTGTTTCGGAGTGGATTCTTTATATTGCAATATATCTTTTTGCCGACATTAAATCCTTTTATTTTACGATTGGAATAATCATCAATATTATCGAACTTACACTTCCGTTTATAACCGTGCTCATTATTGGCAAAATAAACGGTTTAAAGGTAAACCTTAAACTGGTGCTCGCATTTGCAACAATTTTCGTAGTCCTTTCATTTATTCTTAAGCTGATAATTTTAAACGGAGACTGGTTGGTTTATGAGGATGAGTATTTAACCGATGCAATTGAAAACAGTTCAGAGCTTGATCTTTTAACCGCCGGGAAAGACTTACAGATCTTACAGAACTTCCTTATAGTCATTAATGCGGTTCCGACTGTGCTGCTTGAAGTTTTTACCCTTATAAACAGTCTTGAAAAGAAAACTAATTTGCCGAAAAAGACAAAATAAAAATAAAATATCGCCGTAAACAACATAGACTCGAAACTCCGTAAGTATATACTTTAAGTATAGGAGTTTTTTAGGGAGAGAAATATGTTTGCCTGCAAAAACTGTGGCGGAAATATCATCTATGATATCAAGTCCCATAATTTAATATGCAATAAATGCAATTCTTCTTATGCACCCGAGAGCGTGACAAAGGAAAACGATTCAGTGGATTACGATTATTTCGAAACCACTGTTTTTACATGCCCTCAGTGCGGCGCAGAGATTATGTGTGAAGATAACGAGGCTTCGAGTTTCTGTACATACTGTGCTTCATCAACAGTTCTTACTTCCAGAATTTCCAAAGAGAAAAAGCCCGATTACATCATTCCTTTTGAAAAGACCAAAGAGGAGTGCATCGGCGAATTTAAGAAGATTACCAAGAAAGCAATATTTGCACCGAGCGAATTAAAGGATCCGAAGGTACTTGATAAGTTCAGGGCGATATATGTTCCTTACTGGTTTTATGAAGTGAATCAGGAAGGAATTTTCAGAGTCAGCGGAGCAGAGATTCATAAAACCGCAGATTTTGTCACATCGTATTATTTTGATGTAAACGGATATATAAAAGGTGAATTTGAAGGTATCTGCAGGGATGCGTCATATTCATTCTCAGATGATTTGGGCGAGAGAATCGCACCGTTTTTTACCGAAGGAAAAAAGAAGTTTTACCCTTCATATCTTAGCGGATTTTACGCAGACATATCAGACGTTGACAGTATAGTGTATGAGCACGAGGCTGAAGAACTTGCCAACGATGTTGCAAGGGAAGTTGTATCGAACGCCTCCTGCAAGGGCGAATACAAAAACATGAAGATATATCTGTCAAACGACGAAGCCACCGAGCAGTTTAACACCGCGGTAAGTGCCAAGAGAGCACTTTTCCCGATATGGTTTATGTCTTTTAAGAACGAAAAGAAAGTGGCCTATATGACGGTCAACGGTCAGACGGGCAAGGCGGCGAGCGATTTTCCTATTTCAAAAAGAAAGTTTTTTATCGGAGTGCTTCTTTTAACACTGCTTTTCTTCCCGCTTGCATTGCTTACGGTGTACCTGTTCCCAAAAAGAACCGCATTTGCGACTCTAGATCTGGCTCTGATGCTGTCGTGTGCTTCATATATCATCTACTACGTTCAGATGAAGATATTGCAGATAAAAGACTCGGGCTCGGAAGATGCGGGACGATTCTATCAGAAGACGAAAGTAGTATATATAAAAAATAAAGATAAAAATGAACTTTTAAAACAGTATATAAGACAAAGTATCATCGATATCGTAATGGGTGTATTCTATGTCGGAATGATTCTGTGGGAAGTTCCTTTTATTCTAAATATTACGAGCCGGGGAAAATTATTTAGTGTAGGTGCAATGTCCGGAGTGTTTAGAATTTTTCTCATTGTCGGAAACCTCATACTGGCCGTGATAGGTTATATCAGAGCAGGTAAACTTAAAAACAGCTCGAACTATTACGGAGCACTTTTGGGCGGTATCTTAACGATATCGGTTCTCGGTATACAGTTGATTAATGCACAGAGTGTGATACTGAGTCTCATAAGCAGCATTCTTTTATGCGCAGGTGCATTCCTTACGATATTTGATCTTGTGCTTTATCATAATGACCTGGCTACCAGAAAACCCGCACATCTTAAGAGAAGAGGAGGTGACGCAATTGCCGAAGATATTAATAATTTTAATATGTAGTTTAATACTTGCGTTCTTCGCGGCTTTTATAGCCTGCTACTTTTTAGCAAAGCTAACCTCGCTTCCCGGTAAAAAATCCGAAGCCGAAGAAGATGAATTCAACCTCTACGGCATCAAGTACAACTGCGTTGCCAAGAACATTGAGGTGAAAAGCAAATCTTATTCGAACGAGGAAACCCCAAGGGATAACACAACTACAAGAATCTATTAAAATACACGAAAAACTCCGCATTTAAAGCGGAGTTTTTCTTTTATGAGAAAAATTTTTAAAAATGTATTGACAAGTGTTATACACTGTTATATAGTGTTTACTGTTATAAGGTGTTTATCGCACAGTATAACAGTTGG
>CAMYYF010000197.1:0-3424 GCA_947303375.1 uncultured Lachnospiraceae bacterium | reverse complement strand
TCTTCGTTTAACCAGTTTGCAAGTGAATCGTTACCCTTTGATACTGCGGGAGCGATTGTATCCTGGCTTCCGAGTGAAGGAATACCTACCACATATCCGGGATTTTCGATTGCGTAAGCAATAACTTCCGTGTTGTCGTTAGCCCATGCAACGCCGGTTCCGTTTTCAAAAGATGTCTTTGCCGTTGCATATGTATCAAACTTCTGAAGCTTGATATCGGGATAGTTCTTTTCAAGATATGTCTCTGCTGTTGTACCGGAGATTACGATTACCTGATCGTCCGCACCGATTTCGGAGAGATCTTTGATTACATTGTCTTCGTGTGATACAACACCGAGTGCAACGTTCATATAAGGAAGTGTAAAGTCAACCTTTTCGGCTCTCTCTTCGGTTACGGTAAAGTTTGCAAGAACGATATCAACCTTACCTGTTTCAAGATATTCAACTCTGCTGGCTGCCTCTGTGGAGACGTAGTTGATATCTACTCCGAGGTCTTCACCGATTCTCTCTGCGAAGTAAACATCGTAGCCCTGATATTTACCGTTTTCATCCACATAACCGAACGGGTTCTTGTCTGAGAAAACTCCGATGTTTATCTTTCCGCTCTCTTTTATTTCATCGAGTGTTCTGTATACCTTTGTTGCATTTGCCTCGGCAGTACTTACAGTGTTTCCGCCCGAAGCTGTATTAGCGCATCCCGTAAAAGATGCTATAGCAAGTCCTGCTGTTAAAATTCCTGTTAAAATTTTTCCAAAATTCTTTTTCATGATCTTTTTATCCTCTTTTCTCTTAAATAATTACTTATGTGTATTTTCTGTATTTTTGCATCCTGCGGCTTTTCCTTTACAAAAGAAAAAGCCCGGGTTTTTAAACTCCCGAGCCAAATTAACGTTTCATCCGAAATGACAAACTAATCCGTGCAGGTGCATGACAAATGAGCCAAACACCCGGCTTTCATACAGGCCCGGGAGAAAAGCATTCGACAGCAACACATACACATTGAGATGTAATTATTTGCAAATGTTTTCATATTTGTCATGTCTCCTTTCAATTCGATAGTCGATACTATAAACCTACCAAACTAGTATGTCAATAGTTTTTTTAAAATTTTTTTTAAACTTTTTTTATGAAAATGTCAAAAAGCGTGTAATTGCAGGCATTTGACGCCACTTAATAAATTGTGGGTGCTTCTTCCCAAATCTTAATTACGGCTTTGTCGCCTATCATTTTAACCGATCCGTTGGCCGGCCAGCACGGCATTTCGGCGTATTCTTCGCTTCGAACAGCCTCTTCGTATTCAGCTGCTGTAAAATATCTTGCTTCAACTCCCATCAGATCCTTAAAGAAATGATATCTGCAGACAATCATACCGTTGGCATCTAACCAGAAAATCGGTCCGCCCTCCTGAGCGGCATATCTGAATATCATCGGATATCTGTCTTTTACGGGAGTATTTGAAAATGCTCCGCCCATTACTATAGGCGTTTCGTCCGGAACATATTCATCCAGATCGTATATTTCCTCAAGCATTAAAAGTGCCTGCTGTTCGGCATAATCATAACTGTACTTATACATGAATGTCGTGCAGTTGGCGGTAATAGCATAGGCACAAAGAAGAAGGCCTATTGCCACTACGCTTATGTAGGCAAGAAGATTGTTGAAAAGTTTGTTTCCTATATACGAATGATAAAAGAGAAGCAATGCAAAAACAAGCACATACTGATATCTCATTATGTTTCTGATTCCGTTGGTCGGAAGAAGGATTAAGATAAAGTTCATCGACAGCGGCAAAATTATCGTTGCAATAAGGAATGGAATTGCATGTGCTATTTTTTTGTCTTTTATTTTAAGAACAAAAATAACTATCGACAGAATTGCAATTATTGCAAAAATTGCTGCATAAAGAAGGTTCTGTGATAATACATCATTCTTAAAGAACATAAAGAACCATCTGGTTGAGTACTCGATTGAAAACTTAAGATTGGAACGTATAATGTTAAAAGAAAACTCGTTGACTCTGTTTTCGGTACCCGTATGATAAATCTTCATCATGAGTTTTGAAACCGGCAGATCCAGTGCTGCTGCCAGAACTCCCGACAAAGCACAGAGTCCGAGATTTGAAAATGCTTTCGAAAGTTTTTCTTCTTTTACGATGTCGTATATAAACATGATTACCGCAAGAGCGGCAACGGCGCTGATATAGGACTGATAGGAGCCCATCATCATAAGAAAACAGATAACGGATATTAAAAACGCGTAGATTTTTCTTGTTCGTAAAAGAGCCACACCCACAACCGTCATTAAAAATGCGAACGAATAAGCAAGTGCCATGTAAAGGTATGAGAAATGATGCGATACAACGGGAAATCCGACCATAACCGCCGTTAACAGTACCACGTACAGTACTTTTTCAATCTTCATCATACGGCAGATTATTAATGCACATATTCCTATCATAAGACAATAAAGACTTACGGTAAGCGCAGGGATTACGATGCATTTACCTGCGAAGCTGTTGATGTATCTTATCATCCATCTCGCCTGTGATGTCGCATAATCGGCATTTCTGTAGTATCTTAAGCCTTCGCACAAAGTGTCGGGACAGCCGAGACCATAAAGCATCTCATAAAAATAACATATAACCATAGTAATTATCATGGTTATAATTCCTGCCAGCATTTCTTTTTCGTGACCGCCGATAAATACTTCCTTAAGATATTTAAGAAATTCTTCGGGTGATTTTAACTTAAATTTTTTTGTTTCTGCCACGTTGTTGTTCGAGTTTTGATTGTTATCCATTGTTCCTCTTCTTTTATGATTTATTTTCTTCTTTTATGAATTGTAATGATTAAAAAGATACCCATTCCGAATGCGCCGACAAATCCCGCAAATCCGAGTGCAGGAATGCCAAGTACCTGAGGCTGCATATTGGTGGTGCAAATCATGGCCGAACTGATGATT
Source organism: uncultured Lachnospiraceae bacterium (assembly GCA_947303375.1). Lineage (GTDB taxonomy): Bacteria > Bacillota > Clostridia > Lachnospirales > Lachnospiraceae > UBA3766. The sequence goes on along the minus strand of CAMYYF010000197.1, from coordinate 463 downwards.
ACAGAAGCCATGATGATGCAAAGAATCATGTCTCCGACTAATATTTCCACTCTCCTCATAAGTGAGTCAAATCCGACGGGTTCGATGTTAATCTTCGTCTGGCCTTTGATAACCGACTTCATCATATCTGCCGAGAGCGACGGAATCGTGAGAGATTTTTTAGCCGAATCATATACCGCTTTGGCGTCGCCTATCATCTCCTGCTTTAAGTCAAATTCATTGAGCAGATCCTGCATGACTTTGCCGGAGAAAAGTTCTGCCATATTTACATCCACATTAAGGCTTGTGACCACACCCTCGATTGTGACAAGCGCACGGACAAGCATTGAAAAGCCTCTCGGGAGCGAAATGCCGTGAGCCGCTGCAAGATCGACCACATCGTTTAAAAGCTCACCCATATTGAGGTCCTCAAGACTCATGGAACAGTAACGGTCCATCATATCGTCGATGTCGTTAAAGAGTT
>CAMYYF010000196.1:0-3426 GCA_947303375.1 uncultured Lachnospiraceae bacterium | reverse complement strand
TCGGATTTGTAGACGGTTCATTCGCTATGGTATCGGAAGAAGAAGTAGACCTTTCGATCCTCGCTAAAGTCGGAAGTGCTGTTTCATGGATATTTATTCCTCTCGGCTGGGGCAACTGGCAGGCAGCCGTTGCCTCAATCACCGGGCTTGTCGCAAAGGAAAACATCGTCGGCACAATGGGCGTTTTATACGGCGGCGGAGAGTTAAGCACATATCAGATGCTTGCTACGAAGTTTAACGGAATTTCCGGTATGTCATTCCTCGTATTTAACCTCCTCTGCGCTCCCTGCTTCGCAGCAATCGGCGCTATCAAGAGAGAGATGAACAACGCAAAATGGACCTGGTTTGCAATCGGTTATCAGTGCGGATTCGCATATGTAATCGCACTTATGATTTACCAGTTCGGCAGCATCTTTACAGGAAACTTAAATATCTTCGGACTTATCGTATCAGTCCTCTTACTCGGATTTATGGTTTACATGCTCTTCTTTAAGAAGTATCATGAAGCTGTAAAGAGAAATTAAAGGAGATAATCCATGACCTGGATTTTAACCAATATTTGGACTATAGTCGTTGCACTAATCCTTATAGCTATTGTGACGTTAATTATAATAAAGCTCATAAAAGACAAGAAAAAAGGCAAGTCATCCTGCGGCTGTAACTGCGGGAGCTGCCCTATGAGCGGTTCATGTCACAGTGCTCAAAAAAAGTAAATTAAAAAGGTGCCTGGCTCACGTAGTGTGCCTGGCACCTTTTCACTTACTGTCCGATTTTCTCCGGATCAAATGCTTCCGCATTCTTTGAAAACGTAAAACGTTTAATCTTGGCAGCGACTTCGTTGTCAATCTTTTGAACGGCGTCTTTTTTGGGAGCGCCCGTGTAATATCCCTGTACGAGATTTACACCAAGATCAATGACTGTACGAAGTTCTTCTTCAGTCTCAACACCCTCCGCAATAACGGATATATTGCTCTTGGATGCGTACGAAATAATATTCTTTACGAAGTGACGCTTCTGTGCGCTTGTATTGATTTCGTGGATTAAACCGTAATCGATTTTGACATATCTCGGATTATATCGGATGAGGTTATTTACATTCGAATAACCGCTGCCGTAATCGTCCAAAGCGATTTCGATATATAGATTTAAATAATCCTCTTTTCGCTTATTAAGCATCGCCTCATCCTTAAATTCGGAGATTTCATTATACTCAACGACGATTCTTCCGAGATGTCTCTTAAATCTTGCGAAAAGCTCTTCCTCGTCCTTGCCTTCGAGCTGATGAGCCGGAAGACTGTTGATGAAAACTTTCTTGGAGATAAACTTCATGGGATTGTTTTCCATGCAGTCTATAACGCCGTTAAACGAGGCTTTTTCAATATCGTAGAGTCTGTCGACTGAAGCCGCGCATTTAAGGATTTCGCTGGGAGTTAATTCCATATCGCCTTCATAACGCATCAAAGCTTCGTAGCCGAAGATTTCGCCGTCGCTTACCTTGACGATGGGCTGGAAGAAATATGATAAAAGATTGTTATCCAGTATCTTTTCAACCTCTTTGCACTTAAGCATATCTTCTTTGGAAAGTTCGGATAAAACGATTTCTTTCTGACTCTTTAATTTCTTGTTATGGTTCTTTGAATTGACAACCTTGTTGATGATGCTGTCAAGATCCGGCATTTTGTTTAAAGGAACTGTAACTATATCGTTGTGCAAAAGTGCTCTGTGCTCCTTGCCCGACGCATCGTGGAAAAGAATACCGTTTTCGGGAATCTCCGCAAGAAATTCCTTGTATCTCTTTTCACAGTCCGAATGAACGATGCCTACGAGGAATTCATCATTTGTTAACCTCGCGCAGATTTCACGCTCGTAGGTATGAGCGGATATAAATTTGGCCAGAGCCTGTATCGCCGAATCGCCGGTGAAGCGGTTGTATTTTTCATTGATGCTTGAAAGCTTGTCAATATCGATTGCGATGATTGCAACCGAACGGCCGTTTTTAATATTGTCTTCGCAGAGAATCGAGAGGCCTTCGCGGAAGCCCTGATAGTTAAAAAGACCGGTCTGTCTGTCACGAATCTGCTGTGCCTTAATCTGGTCAATCAGCACCGTGAGGGCTTTTTGACGGTAAAAAGCTTCTATGCCTTCGTTGACGTTTTTAAGCCAGGAACGATAAATCTCCGTATAAAAACGGATTTCCCTGCCGTAGTTAATAACCGCATATCCGAAGCATCTGTCGTCAAAGAAAAGAGGAGTGAAAATAAATGTGGTCGGATAGTCTCTTTCCTCGTTTAACTCAGGCAGCATATCGATTGAATCAAATTTCCTCGAGTAATCCACAGCGCCCGAATTGTCGGCATCGGGATTGCCGTCAACCTTAATTACGGTATGTATTTTATCGCCGTATCCCTCGCGCCTTGCAAGCGGCCCTATAAAAGAATAGGGATCGGTAAAATTGTCGTTTAGGCAGATATAAAAATTCTCAAACGGACGAACCTGATAAGAGTAGGACGCGATGGTCTTGAAAAACTCCATGTAATCCGTCTGACATAAAAGATCTTCACTGAAATGATTGAAATCGGAACGGAAACTTACCTCCGAATGATCCGTCTCCCAGGATTCGCGGTTGATGCATTTGTAAGTGGGTTTAAAATTTGTACAGCCGCAGCTTCCGCCTATAAAAATATCCGTATTTAAATCAGGCTCTATCGTAGGTTCTTTGGTAACAGCCGCATGAAGCTTCGCAAAGCAGAGTTCTCCGCATTTGTCCGCAGGAATTTCCGCGGATGTGATGGGAACCGGAGAGGTCTGACCTTCGCTCGTTAAATCATAAGCCGCGATGGCAATATCGTCGGGTATCTTAAAACCGTTCTTTGAAAGCGTGGCAGCGAGACCTATGGCCATATATTCGTTCGCACACATTACCGCTTCAGGCATATCGTCCTTATTTTCCAAAAGTTTCTTTGCAAATTCGTCGCCTGTATTGTACCAGTAATCTCCGTGGAAAATACGGTCGTTACGGATAGGAAGATGGTGCGATTTTAATGCGTTTAAATATGCGTTGAAACGCTGTATCGAATGAGGGTGACCGACTTTACCGCCGAGGAATGCAATGTCTTTGTATCCGTGATCGTCTATAAGATGATTCATGATTTTTAAAATCGGCGTATAGTGGTCAATCAGTATGTATTCGAAGTCCTCGGTCTCTCTGTCAATCACGAAAACAGGACCGTCAAATTCTTCTTTGACTCTCTTTAAAAGTTTTTTGTCAAATTCGGGTGTGAGAATGGTGTCGAGCAGAATGACAACGGCATCAAAGCCTGCCAAATTGGCAAGCGAATAGATATTGGAATCACCGATGTTTCTCAAATCGGTTTCCTGGTATTTCTGATACATTGAAAAAATGCATATATCGTAATCATGAGCATA
>CAMYYF010000195.1:0-3445 GCA_947303375.1 uncultured Lachnospiraceae bacterium | reverse complement strand
CATTAAAAATCATACCGATAAATAATACTATTTATCGGGGAAAAATTCAAATATATTTAAAAGTATCTCTATTTAAACTCTCTGTCATCAAAAGGATAATCCGCATCCAAATCTCCGAAAAAGAACAATTCCATTCGTTCGAATTCCAGATTAAACATAACAGCGTTAATTTTAAAATATTTATTATTTGTCTGTTTGCTGATGGCAAAATAAGTACAGTGGCATTCTGTATCGTTTTCATAAAGAGGGAAATTCTTGAAATCTAAATATTCAAAATAAGGATTACAAAGATAATCCATGCCATCGTGCCTTATGATGAGACAATGCACATTGCTCATAAAAACCTGGTCCGGAAACCATTTTAAATACCTATCCATTGCAGGTTTGCCGTCCATTGTAACAAACTGGTTCTCGATATTTAACTGTGTAAGCATATACTGATAGAGCATTATAAACTCATGCAGGTATAATCTGTCATTTTTAAGGTTTCTTACAACATCAATATGAAGAAGGCTTCTTCCGTCCGTGGCATCAGGATTAGGTTCGGAATAATTCCAGTCATTATCTTTTATATAAAGATTTTCAATAAGATATTTATATATCTTTCTTGCATTTTCCATATCGTTATCCTGGTAATTTACATTACTGTCGATAACATCCGTGACAAAATCTCTGAATTCATCCATTTCGGCAGGAAAGTTCTTATCATCCTTAATTAAGTTATCCGGGCTATAAGATTCGTATTCGTCAAAAGATCCGAAATAATCGGGATATGTTATTGTAAAATTATAATAATCTTCTGTTTCAAACTTTGCTATATAGACAACAGGGTTTGAAGTTTCGGCGATTTTTAAAACCTCATCAAAATCCTCTTTGGTAATGGGATAACCCGCTTCTAAAGTCAGCACCTTTTCGCCGTCATTTACAGCAAGCATAACCTGTTTTGCCATTTCAAGGTATTCGGGCTTGTCATGGTAAAGTTTTGAAAGTCCAGGTCTTAAAGCAACAGGATTGTAAATAAAATTGCCTGTCCCGTCAAAAGGGTAATCATTAGGCATGATATCTTCCAATTCTTCCTCTTCATCAGCAATATAAATGTCCTTTTCTTTTTCATCAGTAACAGTTTCCTCTTCCTCTTCGGAAACGATTTCGGTAGCAAACTTGCTTCCGGGGTAATCCGTAATAGTTTTAGGATTATTACAACCAATAAAAATAAAAGTGCAACACAATACAATTCCAACGGTTTCAAGTAGTTTCAAGTAATTCTTTCCAGTCAATTTTTTAACCCCCTAAGTAGTATTTAATTGGACATATTGTATCAGATGAAGTCCCAACCGGGATAAATTGGATTTATTTAAAAATGGATTTTCCGTCAAGTTTTCCTTCTACGTCAAGCAAATCAAGTACCGTAGCACCTATATCCGCGAAAGTCTCACGAGTGCCGTAATTTACAGGCTTGATATTTTTACCGTAGCAAATAAAAGGAATATACTCTCTGGTATGGTCGGTAGTCTTGGTGAATCCGGGATCGCAGCCGTGATCCGCGGTAATCATAAGGCAGTCGTCATCGCCGAGCTTATTAAGAAGTTCGGGCAGTCTTGAATCAAAATATGCAAGTGCTTTAGCATAGCCTTCGATGTCTCTTCTGTGACCGTAAACCATATCAAAATCTACGAGATTGGTAAAACAGATTCCGTTAAAGTCTCTGTCCATCCAGGCAAGAGTTTTGTTTATACCGTCTTCGTTGGATTCGGTATATACGTAATCCGTAATTCCGCTACCTGCGAATATATCGTATATCTTACCGATTGATAATACATCTTTACCAGCATCTTTTATGATGTTTAGCATTGTATTCTTAGGCGGAACAAGAGAGAAATCGTGACGGTGAGGTGTTCTGTAATAGTTACCGCTCTCTCCTAAGAAAGGCCTTGCGATAACTCTTCCCACACCGTGTTCGCCCTGTAATATTTCTCTGGCGATTTTACAGTATTTATAAAGTTCTTCAAGAGGAACAACTTCCTCGTGAGCAGCAATCTGAAAAACAGAATCCGCGGATGTATAAACTATAAGTGCACCTGTTTTAACATGCTCATCACCGTAATCCGCAATAACTTTGGTGCCTGAATATGTGGCATTTACTATAGTCTTGCGCCCTGTTCTTTTTTCAAATTCATCGATAACTTCTTTGGGAAATCCGTTAGGATATGTTGGCATGGGCTTGGGCGATACAAGGCCTGCGATCTCCCAGTGACCTATCGTAGTATCCTTACCCATTGATTTTTCCCTCATACGGGCAATTAAGGCGTCGTGCTTACTGTTTTTAACATCTTCACTTATTTCTTCATATAACGCCTTCTGAGAGCTTTCAAGGGCATTAATATCCTTTGACGTAAAAGATACATCCACTCCGTCAATATTAAAAAGCCCGAGCTTCGCCATATTGGGCATATCGAAATATTCACTCGATGCACATGATCTGATTGTGTTGGATCCGACGTCTCCGAAAAGATCGGCATCAGGTTCTTCGCCGATTCCGAAACTGTCTAAAACTATAAGAAATACTCTTTTCATTTACAGTCCCCCAATAAAACAAGATTTTTAAGTATATACCTTTAATTTAATTCATCGCTGAAAATAATCGTATCAATTTTATTAAAGCGAATATCACGCATTCCCATACCTTTAAAATAATCATTCTCAAAATCCTTACATACATACCATTCATAAGGATTGTATGAGTTTAAATTAATATTTCCCATATCCGGTAAGTCGCTTTCATCCACCACCCAGTGATAATCATTGATTAGTTTTTCTGCTTCTTCGTCGGAAATTGTAAAATAACCGTGATGAACGGTATCTCCTCCTGGTGAAACCTGAGTAGTTCCGAGTATATTCCAGCAATAATAGCAGGATTCGCATTCACCGCCCGTGACACTGTTAAAGTTTTTGCTTATCCACGAAATATCGTTACTGTATTCATGCTCATAGTGAAGCGGTTTGTATGTAACCAAAGCAGCAATTACAAGAACTATTATCGCTATAAAAATAATTACTCCTAAAATAAGCGAAATTATCTTTTTACCAACAAGTCCAAACATAAAAAACTCCCAATTTCCAAACTATGTCTATTATAGCATATTTATATATCTTTAAAAAATGATTTTATAAGCACAAAGGCAATAAAAAAGCCGGACTCAAAAGAATCCGGCTTATACTTATAAAATTATATTTTATACATCCTTGATTGAGAAGCTCATTCTGCCCATCTTATCTTTGCCCATGCACTTAACGGTAACTTTGTCACCGAGTGTAAGAACATCTTCAACATGCTCGATTCTCTGCTTTGCAATCTTTGAAATATGAACCATACCCTCTTTTCCGGGAGCGAATTCTACGAATGCGCCGAATTCCTTGATGGAAACAACAACACCCTTAAGAATCT
>CAMYYF010000194.1:0-3447 GCA_947303375.1 uncultured Lachnospiraceae bacterium | reverse complement strand
AAATGAACGACAGAAACGATTGGATAAATGCAAAAAATGAATTAATGGAAGCTCTGACCGAACTTGGTTTTCCCGAAAGACTGGGCGAGGAAATCATCAAAAACCTCGGCAGTCCGAAGGCCATCAGGCGGATGACTTCCTATTTAACTTACGTAAAACCCAAAACTGCAGAGCTTGTAGTCGATGAAATGCTCGCAATCTGCAGCGATATCAGTGCGTGGAAAGACAAAAAAGCCAGCGAAGAAGCCAATGCGGCTTACAATGACTGGCTTAATAACAAACCTTTTTAAATTATATACGTAAAACAAATTATGGCTCACACAGATTCCGTCAATCCGGACATGATTCCGGTACTCGAAAACAAATTCATACTAACAAAAGCGATGAACCGCAAATATGCGAGAGTCACTTACGGAAGATATCATCTTAAGTGGCAGGCAATCACTTTCAGTATTGCGATTCTTCTTTTTGCAGCAGGTTTCGTTTTTGTATTTTTTCATCTTTTAATTCCGTTTGTAATCTTTATCTTGCTCGGACTTTACGTTTTCTTTATGTCCTGGTTCGGATATCTTTATCAGGCAGCGGTCAACTACAGCCAGATGAAACTCTACTGCGGTACTCCGGTGGAAATGCATGTGATTTTCTATCCGAAATTCTTCAGAGTTGTCGGAAGTAAAGCAAATTACGATTTCCTATACACACAGATAAAAGATATCATCGAACTTGAGGAAATGACCATCCTTACCATAACGGGAAAAGATATCATCACCCACGGTCAGGTTATCGACAAAAGAGCCTTTTCACCGGAAGAGCTCGTAAAATTCCAAAAACTGATTTATGGTAAAACAATATAAAAGAGCCGAAAGGAAATTTCCTTCGGCTCATTTTTTTAATCATATATATTTGATTGTCTGTACGGATTGCCTTCTGTTGCGTCAAATCCTTTTAGGAGGTATTCGTTTGGAACATAATCTTTTATGTCCAAATCCAGGAAGTAATTGCAGAACCATATTCCGACATATGTGATTTTGCCCGATTCTTCTTCGTTTTCAGGAATCAACGCATAAACAAAGCCATTATAAGGATCCGAATTCATTGCAACGAGGTCATATCCCGACGGCTCATCCGAAACACTGTAGATATCTTTATATTCTTCGATTCCCAGATTTTCAAGACGCGCTATTTCTTTTTTATATTCATCCTCGTTATAATCTATCGTTAAATAAGTTACATACTGCGCATCCCAAGGATTGTAATAAACGAATTTAAATTCCTCAACCTTCGAAGGATCGTCAATCGACTCGGGGAATATCTCAAACATCTCTCCGTTGCAGGTCTGATACGTTCCGCCAACCTCGGGATTGTGTATGTATTCGTTGTATTTAGCTACATCCTCGTAAACTTTAATTTTTGCCGAATAAAAGATTAACGCAAACATTCCTACAACAAGGTATGCCGCCAGTATCCACATTATACTCAATGTCAGAATAAAGCCTGTCAGTACAATAATTACCGTCATCAGCACTTTGTTGTTTGTTATTTTTCTTAAAAGACCCGTTACATATAAAGTAGTCACGGACATGATTACAAGTACTGCTAACGATGCCAGTAAAGCCAGAGTTCTTTCAATCGATATATTTTCAGGTCTGTGATATCCTATCGTCTGAAGTATTATCGATATGAATGAAATAATCACTCCGATAATCGATATAACCTGTATAACCTTTAAAAGTTTTCCTTTCTCATTATGTGCGTAATCCGCCATTTTGTCGGCTACGTCTTTTATTTCCTTATCCATCATCTCGCTTTTTCTTTCTCCTTCTATTATTTCTCTAACGTCAGCTTCATAAAAATCAGCTATTTCGGTAAGCAAAGAAATATCAGGCATATTTCTGCCGGTCTCCCATCTGGAAACGGTTCTTGAGCTGACATTAAATCTCTCCGCTACCTGTTCCTGTGTCATTTGTTTTTGGGTCCTTAATTCTTTTAGGAACTCTCCTGTTTTTTTCTGATCCAAGGATTTTTCCTCCTTTCCTGACGTAATTGTATTTTTTTGTGCCAATTTTATACACGACACAAAGCGAGAAATGCCGTGTTTTTCTAACCGGACACATATGTCCTGTGAATTAAAAAATATAAACACCCTTTTCTTTGGGTGTTTATTAATTTTACGTCCGCGATGCGATTCGAACGCACGACCCCTCGCTTAGGAGGCGAGTGCTCTATCCAGCTGAGCTACGTGGACTTACAAAAATTATAAAATATTTACACGGCCCTGCAGCCAGACGGTTCCCTTGAAACGGAAACCAATCTGGGGCTCACCGAATAAATCTTTTTCATTGATGCAGATTGTTAACACCACACCTTTTACCGATACTTTCAAAACATAAACGTTTTCATCGCTGACCACGTTTTTGACGGTTTTGAAATCAACTATTTCCCCGAGAACCGAATACAAATCACATTCGGCGCCGCAGGGGATAAAAGACGAATCAACCACGGTATAAATATCCATCGATTCGACAAATACCTGCTCGGAAACAGTAACATTTGTAAGAATATCGTCATATCTTACTGTTGCGAAAGCATTGTGATCGCCGTCGTTTGCCTTGTTTAAAAGATTAACTCTCTTTTTGTTGAACTCTTTGGCGTCTTCTCTCTGCGCGTCGTTCTTTTTTATGGGCAGAATCACATTTCCGGCAATCGAAAGTCCGGAAATTGCAACCGAACACTTTACGGTTTTGAGATTTTTCTTCTTGAAGAGCTCATCCACGTTCTGAACATAAAAGAAAATGTTCTCACCGAGGTTTAAATCTTCGTAAACACCCAAAAACTCTTCGCCGCTAATCTTTTTTTCGAACGAACAATACTCGTGCTCGACAAATTCATCACTTCTGAAATACGGAAAAACCGTATCTCTGTGAATATTGCCTTTGGAATCTTTTATGATTCTGGCACAAATACCGATATTCTCGCCGCAATCAAGATTTTTGTCCAAAATCAGATATTTTGCGTTGATATTATCCGCAATTATAGAGCCTTCCGGACGAAAAATGATGTCTTCGACTATTTTTTCATATTCCTGTATTGAGAAATTATTCAAAAAGCCAACGGCTCTGAAATATCTGTTCATATTACCACCGCTTCCGATGAGTTATCTAATCTCCGTCATTCCTCCCATGTAAGGACGAAGTACTTCGGGAATTCTCACCGAACCGTCTGCCTGAAGGTTGTTTTCAAGGAATGCGATGAGCATTCTGGGAGGAGCAACAACCGTGTTGTTTAATGTATGAGCAAAGTACTTGCTACCGTCTTTGCCGTTTACTCTGATTTTAAGTCTTCTTGCCTGAGCATCACCTAAGTTCGAGCAGCTTCCTACTTCAAAGTACTTCTGCTGTCTGGGCGACCATGCTTCTACGTCGAACGATTTAACCTTAAGGTCTGCCA
>CAMYYF010000193.1:0-3459 GCA_947303375.1 uncultured Lachnospiraceae bacterium | reverse complement strand
AATCATAATTTCATAAGCGTTGCTCTGCAGGGTGCGCCGTCCGAACCGCCAAGATTAATAGGTGCTGCGTTAAGAATGTACACGCCTTCTTCTATGCCTTCAAGCCTTATTCCTTCGAGCAAAACTATTTCTGCACCAAGCATTATTAAATGCACTTCCATCGGTGCATTTTCGGGTCCGACAGTCTGTGATTCGTTGCCAAAAAGTTTGATTTTTTCTGCGGCAAAAACTTCTGCTGCCTCTTTTGTGACTGTAGCTTTTCCTTTTACAAGTATTCTCTCTGCTGCTCTTTCATCAATGCTTTTTGCGGTTTTTATAAATGATAAAGCATCTTCTTTTGTTACATCTCTTTCGTGCTCGAAGACATATGCGTAGCCGACGAATTTATCAAGAGATACCTGATCGATGGTCTTTCCGTCATTTAAAAAATGATAGGGCGCGTCAACATGAGTTCCGTTATGCGCGCACATATTAAATGCGGTCAGATTGCAAACCGCACCTTCACTTATACTTAATTTTATTTCTCGCTCGGGACTCGGATCACCGGGAAATACATTGCAGGAAAAAACCTCCTGCGAAATATCAAATACCTTCATTTACCCACTCTCCCAATTACCATTAATCCAAAAACTGTATTACACGTTTTGTGACAATCTCATCATCCTTGAGACTGAACAGTTCGTCTCTTGTTACCCAGCGGTAAGCAACCGTTTCGCCCTCCTGTAAGACGATGCTTTCTTTGTCACAGTCTGTTTCACAATAAAAATCAGCATATGCGGTCCTGTTTTTAGGACTTATCTTCCTTCCTATTTCTTTTAGGGTGGATGACTTAATGCCGGTCTCCTCGAAGAGCTCACGGGTTGCGGCATCTAATGGACTTTCTCCTTTTAGCGCCGAACCGCCTGCCGATGCTTCCCACATCAAAGGGTAGTGCTTTCTCGGATCTCTTTGCATTAATAGATACGTTCCGTCAATATGTTTTACGATTATGTCGCACACAAGATGATAAACGCCCTCGGGTATAAAGGCCTCGTCGCCACGAACAAGTGTCATGCCTTCTATTATGTTGTAATTTTCATCATATGCGTCCCAAATTTCCATGAGTTTCTCCTAAAACTTTTCGATAGATACGGTAATCTCCGGCTGAGATTGGTGGCATGTTCTGGTAAGAACCAGGGAATAGTATCCGTCAAATTCACTTTCATACCAAGAATACATCAAATACTCGTAGCTGGGATCCGTCAATTGTGTCAGTAAATCAGCATCTCCCACGTAAACCTGCTGCGGACCGTACAAAGCCTCAAAATCTTTGTACATACTGTTAAAAAGACTCATATCGCTTCCGTCTACAATAAACATTATAACTTCGGCGTATCCGTCACTGAAACGAATATTTATTTCATCATAATTTACGATTACTCCGTCTATGGATACGGAATTCATCGGTGTTGTGGAATTAACTTCCCACAATCCGTCTCCTTCCGAATTATACATATTTTTCTGTATGGTACTGCCGGGATAATAATTGTTTATCCATGCTTCAACACCGCTTGGATCTTTCGTCAAACCATCGTTTACAAATGTATAATCATACGGCGTTCCTATCGGAGTATTGACCGTTGTCGGCATATTGCTCGTATTCATGGTCGCAACGGTATTTGCGTATGAATAGCTGTAATTATTTTTACTGTTGCTGTTGTAGGCAACTAAAAAGATAATTCCGCCAACTATCAAAGCAACAATAAGAAATATAGCTGCTAAAACAACAACTATTCCTGCTATAAGAAAAATCGGCCATATTCTTCTTCCCTTTTTTTCTTCCATAATCTACTTTAGATTTCCTTTCGCGATGTTTTCTTTTATGATTGAATCCGTTACTTCAAAAAGCTTTTGGGATCCAAGCTGCGTCTTGCCCTGGCGCTCGTAGACCTGTGCGGCCGCAACACCGTGCTCCTTCCAGTCGTTTCCGTTATTTGAATTGTTTAAAATAAGCGGCTGTAAATTATCCATTGAATGCGCGAATTTTGATTCGGGAGTCTCGCATGCTTCAAACTCATCAAAAAGTGCCGATAGTTCCGCCTTCTGGTCGTCGGGAAGAAGGGAGAAAATTCTTTCCTTGGCTTTTTCTTCACGCTCCCTCTGAGTTTTCTTTGCCTCGGGATCGTACGCATATGTATCGCCCGCATCAATCTCCACAATATCGTGAATAAGACACATTATCATTACCTTGGAAATATCCACATCTTCGTTGGCATATTCTTTTAGGATATATGCCATGATTGCCATGTGCCATGCATGCTCTGCGTCGTTTTCTTTACGTCCGTGACCGCTTAGGCTGGTCTGGCGGAATATGTTTTTTTCTTTGTCTATTTCAAGGGAAAAGTCCAGCTGTTTTTGTAAACGTTCGTCCATACTTTACTCCTATTTTAGGATTTCAAAAATAAGCAGTGTTCCTATTATGTTTATTGCAATATTGGCGCTTGCATGCACGAGCCAATTTGCAACGATGGTTTTATAATGGTTATTCAGCCACTGTAAAAACAGTGCAACCAGTACCAGTCCGAAAATGCAGATTAAGAAAATCGGAATGGTAAACCATCCTCCGACTATTCCTATATGATAAGCCGAAAAAAGAACCGCGCTTATAATATATCCGACCCATTTCTTCGTAAAAATACCTGATAAAAAGCCTCTGAAAAAGGCCTCTTCCAGGAATGAATTGAAAATAATTATATACGCGAAAGCGAAAAGGCAGTTCTGTCTGGTAAAGCCTTCTTTTCCGACCAGACTTTCTTTTATCCCCGACCACTCAATCTGGTTTTTGAAGATAAAAAACAGGGCAAACATTCCCACGAAAAAGAATGCTATACCGCCTAATAAAACACCGATTTTCTCGGGTTTTTTAAGATTGATAATATCCAATATCTTTTTCTTTGAAAGTGCGGCGTATAAAAGAATCACTCCGCCGAAAGTGCTCACCTTGATGATGCACTTAATAAGATATCCGGGCTGAATATATATTTCCTCGATATATGCAAAAATAAGAATCAGTATTGATAAAATAAAGCATATTATCTTTGCTTTTTTCTCAGTCATTTTTATTCTCTTTTCTCTTTAATTTTGAGCTATAACTTCTACGGATTTGTTGAAGAAATTCTTTAATTTTTCGCTCTTGGGATTTTCAAATACTTCCTCGGGCGTTCCGATTTCCTCGATGACTCCGTCAGCTATAAAGATGATTTTGCTCGCAACTCTTCTGGCAAATTCCATTTCATGAGTAACGATAATCATGGTATTGTCCGATGATTTTAAGCCCTCGATTACACGAAGAACTTCGCCTGTAAGTTCAGGGTCGAGTGCGGATGTGGGTTCGTCGAAGCAGAGTATGTCGGGATGTAAAATAAGTGCTCTTGCAATAGCAACTCTCTGCTGCTGTCCGCCTGATAATTCGCAAGGGTA
>CAMYYF010000192.1:0-3465 GCA_947303375.1 uncultured Lachnospiraceae bacterium | reverse complement strand
GCTCTGATGTCTGTGAAGTTACGAACAGAAGCAGGAACCTGAGGCTGACCGCCACCGTTTACGCAGCCGCCGGGACAAGCCATGATTTCAACGAATGTGTAATCTGCTTCTCCTGCACGGATCTTATCCATGATAACTCTTGCATTTGAAAGACCTGAAGCAACAGCAACTTTAACCTTCATACCTGCAACTTCGTATGTAGCTTCCTTGATACCTTCTACGCCACGAACTTCCTTGAATTCAAGAGGAGAATCGTTGGTTTCGCCTGTAAGTTTCCAAACAGCGGTACGAAGAGCTGCTTCCATAACACCACCGGTAGCACCGAAGATAACTGCAGCACCTGTTGACTCACCCATAGGATCGTCAAATGCTTCATCAGGAAGGTTCTTAAAGTCAATACCACATCTCTCTATTAATCTTGCAAGTTCTCTTGTTGTCATTGTGTAGTCAAGATCGGGTACACCTGCAGCTGACTGATCAGGTCTGCCAATCTCAAACTTCTTAGCTGTACAAGGCATTACCGATACGGATACGATATCCTTGGGATCCCAGCCCATCTTCTCAGCGTAGTATGTCTTAAGGATTCCGCCGAACATCTGCTGAGGAGACTTACATGATGATACGTGATCAAGCTGATCGGGATAGTAATGCTCACAGAACTTAATCCATCCGGGTGAACATGATGTAATCATAGGAAGTACACCACCGTTTGTTACTCTTCCGAGAAGCTCTGTAGCTTCTTCCATGATCGTAACGTCTGCTGCGAAGTCTGTATCGAATACTCTTTCAAATCCGATTCTTCTTAATGCAGCTGCCATCTTTCCTTCTACGCCTGTTCCCATAGGGAATCCGAAAGGCTCGCCGAGTGCTGCTCTTACAGCGGGAGCTGTCTGAACAACAACATGCTTTGTAGGATCTGCGATAGCAGCCATAATCTTGTCAACATCAGACTTCTCGTAGATAGCACCTGTAGGACATACAGCGATACACTGTCCGCAGCATACACAAGCTGTTTCGCCGAGACCCATACCGAAAGGTGAAGAAATCTCTGTGATGAAACCTCTGTTGTTGGCACCGATAACACCGATACCCTGAGTCTTTTCACAAGCTGCGATACAACGACGGCAGTTGATACACTTGTTGTTATCTCTTACCATGTGAGCAGCCGAATCATCGATTTCGAACTCGTTTGTAACGCCTGCATACTTGTTCTCATCGTCTACGCCAAAGTCATGGCATAATTTCTGAAGTTCACATTTGCCTGAACGAACACATGAAAGACACTTCTTATCATGGTCTGACAAAATGAGCTGTAATGTTTTCTTTCTGTACTCAAGTACTTTGGGAGTGTTGGTATAAACCTTCATTCCTTCTGTGATGGGGTATACACAGGAAGCAACAAGTCTTGCTCCTCTACCTTCATCTGCTTCTACCATACAGATACGACATGCACCGATTTCGTTGATCTCTTTTAAGTAACAAAGAGTAGGAATGTCGATGCCTGCGCCCTTAGCAGCCTGAAGAATAGTGGATCCCTTGGGTGCTTCAACCGCCATACCATTTATTGTAATATTAATGGTTTCCATTATCTTCCCTCCTATTATTTCTTAGAAATAGCACTGAACTTACATGTAGACATACAAGCACCGCACTTAACACATTTGCTTGAATCAATAGCCATTGCGGGTAATTTCTTACCGGGTGCAATGTAATCGGTCTTGGAAATAGCGCCGGCAGGACACTGTCTTGCACACATTCCGCATCCGATACATTTTTCTTTGTCGATAGAGAAGTTAAGGAGGTCTTTACATACACCTGCGGGACATCTCTTCTCAACAACATGAGCAACATATTCGTCTTTGAAATAACGAAGAGTTGAAAGAACGGGGTTGGGAGCTGTCTGTCCGAGACCGCAGAGTGAGTTGGCTTTGATATAGTAGCAAAGTTCCTCAAGCTTATCGAGGTCTTCAAGTGTTCCTTTACCCTTTGTAATCTTGTCAAGTGTTTCGTACAGTCTCTTGGTACCGATACGACAAGGTGTACATTTACCACATGATTCGTCTACCGTAAACTCAAGGAAGAATTTAGCGATATCAACCATACAGTTGTCTTCATCCATTACGATAAGTCCGCCTGAACCCATCATGGAACCGATGGAAATAAGGTTATCGTAATCAATGGGAATATCAAAATGCTCTGCAGGAATACATCCGCCTGAAGGACCACCTGTCTGAGCAGCCTTGAACTTCTTGCCGTTGGGAATGCCGCCACCGATGTCTTCGATAACTTCACGAAGTGTGGTACCCATGGGAACTTCTACAAGACCTGTGTTGTTGATCTTACCGCCGAGAGCGAATACCTTGGTACCCTTGCTCTTCTCTGTACCCATTGAAGCAAACCATTCAGCACCGTTTAAGATGATTCTGGGAATGTTAGCGTATGTTTCAACGTTGTTAAGTACAGTGGGCTTTGCGAAAAGACCTTTAACTGCAGGGAAAGGAGGACGAGGACGAGGCTCACCACGGTTTCCTTCGATGGAAGTCATAAGAGCTGTCTCTTCACCACAAACGAAAGCACCTGCACCGAAACGAAGGTCGATATCAAAATCGAAACCTGTTCCGAAAATGTCTTTACCAAGTAATCCGTATGCTCTTGCCTGATCAATGGCAATCTGAAGTCTCTGAATAGCGATGGGATATTCTGCACGAACGTAGATATAACCCTGATTTGCACCGATTGTGTAACCGGCGATAGCCATAGCTTCAAGTACTACATGGGGATCGCCTTCAAGAACTGAACGATCCATGAAAGCACCGGGGTCACCTTCATCGGCGTTACAACATACATATTTCTGATCTGCATCGGGAACGAGGGTTCTGGCGAGTTTCCACTTCTGACCTGTAGGGAAACCTGCACCACCACGTCCTCTTAAGCCTGCTGCAAGAAGTGTATCGATAACCTGCTCGGGTGTCATTTCTGTAAGAACCTTTGCAAGAGCCTGATAACCGTCTACAGCGATATATTCATCAATGTTTTCGGGATTGATTACACCGCAGTTACGAAGAGCAACTCTCTTCTGCTTTTTGTAAAATCCTGTTTCAACAAGGGGAATAACTTCTTCCTCTTTAACTGTTTCCTGATAAAGAAGTCTGGTAACAACTCTACCTTTGAGCAAATGCTCGGAAACGATCTCGGGAACATCTTCTACCTTAACCATTGAGTAGAAAGAACCTTCGGGATAAATAAGTACGATAGGTCCTAATGCACAAAGACCGTGACAACCGGTACGTACAACAGCTACTTCGTCTTTTAAGCCATTCTTTTCAATCTCGGCTTCGAACTTGTCGATGATTGCCTGGCTTCCGGAGGAAGTACATCCTGTACCACCGCAAACTAATACGTGTGAACGATACATTTAAATTTCCTCCTTAATTATTTTAACTGGTTGCCGATTGTGTACTCGGT
>CAMYYF010000191.1:0-3477 GCA_947303375.1 uncultured Lachnospiraceae bacterium | reverse complement strand
GCCATACTTTATGCCAAGAATATAGACGAGCGTCTCTATCCCGCGAGTACGACCAAGATTTTAACCTGTACTCTTGCGATGGAAAACTGTGACCTCGACGAGATGGTCACATTTTCCAAGGAAGCCATCAATTCGGTTCCCTGGGACGGCTCAAAAGTCGGAATGGATCCCGGCAATTCGATTACGATGGAACAGGCTCTCGAAGCCATTCTCGTAGGCAGCGCAAACGAAGTTTCAAACGGAGTTGCGGAGCATGTGGCGGGAAGCATGGACGAGTTCGTCAATATGATGAACAAGCGTGTCGAGGAACTCGGACTTGAAAACACGCATTTTGCCAACGCAAACGGTCTTTACGACGACAATCATTACACATCGGCACATGACCTTGCGATAATAGCCAAAGATTTTTTCAGTTACGAAATTCTCTGCAAGCTTTCAAGAACGCCCAAGATTGATTTTACGCCGACGGCCACCCAGCCCGACGAATTTACGATAAATTCAAAGAACCTTCTTTTACCCGGTAAAAAATACGAGTACGAATATCTCGTGGGTTCCAAAACAGGCTATACCGACAAGGCCAGACAGACGTTGGTTTCCTGTGCGAAGAAAGACGGCATGGAATTAATCTGCGTGGTATTGATGGAAGAATCGCCGACGCAGTTTACCGATACGAGAGCACTTTTTGAATACGGCTTTAACAATTTCACACTCGAATCCATCAAAGGCAAAGAATTCAGTTTTGATTCAAACAAGAGCGGATTCTTTAAGACCGGAACGGATATTTTCGGTGATTCGGAAGACATTTTAATGTTAAACGACAATGCAAAAGTGGTACTTCCCACCAATGCAACGTTTGACGATCTTAAAATGAATGTCGTTTACGATACGGACAATGTGAATGCAGTGGCAAAGGCCGAGTATTCCTACAACGGAAATGTGGTCGGATATGCAGACATAATGTTAAACACACAGAAGACCACGCTGTTTGAGGATTCGCCTCAGACCATTACAAGCGAAGAGGTGCCTTACGTTTCCAACAAGGACGGCAAATCGGTCTTCGTAAATATAAAATACATTCTGATTTCACTGGTTGTATTTGTGTTAGTCGTTTCGCTTGCAATCATCATCTATCGAAGGATAATGCTCGCAAAACGTGAAATAAAGAAAAAGTCCAGAAACAAGAGCAGGGAAAAGGAAAGGGTATACAGAGACCCCTCCAAGCGAAACAATTTCAAATTATAAATCATAAAAGAAAAAGCAGTTCAAAACGAACTGCTTTTTTATGTATGTTTTTGTATTACTTTTCTTCGCTGTCGGATGAGTTTTCTTTTACGGTTTGTTGTTCATCCGTCACAGTTTCCTTCTTTTTCTTTTTACCGAATACCAGGAATTTACTGAAGATGTAATTCGCTATGGTTACAAGAACTGCGGAAATGAATATTTTAACAAACCAGTAGTAAATCTTGTCCTGTGTGGAAATATCGGTTACGACGAGATTTAGTTTGGCCAGAAGTTTTATGAGAAAACTTTCGAATGAAACGATATTTATGAAGAACCACATGATTACGACATCGAGAACCCATGTGGAAAGTCTTGATGCCGCGAATCCGCCGAATTCTTTTAGGATCTTTTTATTCTTGCTTTTAAAAACCCAGGCTCTGTTTAAAGGATATGCAAAGCAGACTCCGACAACCCAGCCGAAAGTGTTAATCAAGAAATTTTGAAAAGATATGTTGGAGTCGAGGAAAAACTTTGCCACGAAGCAGGCGCCCCACGAAACGATGGTTGTGAGGACACCTACGATAAGGTATATGATTATTTCTTCGTATTTTTTGTAAAGTTCTTTTATTTTACCCATTTTAATCTCTTTTCAGTTATTTGGTAGTTGCAATCATATCAGCGATGCACCAGTGAGGATTGTCGATTCCGTCGTCCGAATCATCGTAATAAATGAAGAATACGGTTGAGTCAAAGTCATTCGAAATCTTTTCGCCGGTTCTGGTTAAAATCATATTCTTGGAGAACGCGATGTGAAGCGAATAGCAGACGTCCGAATATTCCGCATAATTATCCACTACAACATTTGTATACTTGGGATCGTCGAATTTGTGAGCGGAAGTAAAGGTGATATCAACACCGCCTGCCCACTGCTTTGCCATATTCCAGTAGTCTGAGTCTTTTATGAGGAAAGACTGAACGGTTGCAAGGCCGTGGCTTGGACCGCTTAAGTCGTCGGTATTAAAGTCTTCGTAGGTCTGAACCATTGAAAGTGCTTCGTTTTTACGCTCCTCGCTTAAGTTGGAAGCTGCCGAAGCGTAGATGGCTTTGACCTTGTTGCCGTTTATTTCGATGGGAACTTCTTCGCCGTTGGTATTTAAAACTTTGATATCTGAATCTGCGAGCACATTGTCAACTTTGTATTCCACGTATGAAGGCATCGAAATATATTTCGAAACATAGGAAAATTCAGGGATTTCCTCGATTTTATCCGTTTTGTAGGTTGTATCCACGTGGCGGTTGTTAATGACGGGCGTATAGCCGTCGGGAATCGAGAAGGTGTAATTGGTCAGGTTAATGCTGCAAACAGGCTCGATTGTATCAACATCCCAGTCCATAATTGTAAGGATTGCAAAGATTTTTTCCTGACTGATGGCCTTAAGCGTAACTCTTGCGACCTGCTCGCCGTCGGCACTTATGTTGTAAACGGGAGCTTCGGTAATATAGCTGGTCGGATCCTTTTCTGCCGTAAAAGATGAATACGTGCCGAGAGAAGCAATGTAATCGTCCAGCAGTGACTCGCTGTCGACAAATGTTAAGTCAAGGCTTTCAAATGTAAAGTCCGAAGCTGTTAAAGATCCTTCTTTTGCGTTCTTTTCAAAGGTTTCCACAAAAGAAGCAATGTAGTTTTCGGACTGTGAATTCTCATATCTCTTCAAACATACATCTGTGTATTTTAAGAAGAAAAGCGCAAGCACAATAAGGATTGCGGTATAAAGTCCGAGGCCAATCCAGAAAGCAGGAGACTGTTTCTTTTGAGGCACGGGACGAGAGGATCTTCTTACTGATGAAGATGAGGAAGGTCTCTTTGTGCTGTTTCCTGAAGAAGGTCTTCTCTGTGCGGAGGACGAACTGCCTGACGAAGGACGGCCTGATGCAGATGAAGGGCGTCTTTGTGCAGAGGAGGAACCCTCTGATGCAGGTCTTCTCTGCGCACTTGCAGAACTTCCTGATGAAACTCTTCTTTGTTCACTTGATGTACTTCCTGATGAAGGGCGAGCAGAAGCACTTGATGAAGGTCTTCTTGCTTCACCTGAGGAAGCCTGTCTTGATGCAGATGTTCTTTCTGCCTGTCCTGCCTGAGGGCGTCTTGCCTCCGAAGACTGTCTTGAAGCGCCTTCGCTTGCACGCTCTTCGCGCATTTGTCTCATACGCTCGTTTGCAAGCTCACGCATGGAGGGCTGATGATTATTTTGTCTG
>CAMYYF010000190.1:0-3479 GCA_947303375.1 uncultured Lachnospiraceae bacterium | reverse complement strand
CCCGATATATCTATGTATGAATTGACTAGCGTAAACTCTTGAAGTATAATAATTAGGTATGCAAAAAAACAAAAGGCGGGTTAATTATGGTTAAAAGTATGACCGGTTACGGTCGAAGCGAGAAGGTAACACCTACAGCTAAATGTTCGGTGGAAATTAAGTCAGTAAATCACAGATATCTTGATATGTCGATTAAGCTTCCCAGAAAGCTCAACATGTTCGAAGCAGATATCAGAGAAGTATTAAAAGATTACATTCAGCGCGGTAAGGTTGATGTATTCGTAAGTTACGAAGATTATTCAAAAGAAAGCGTAAACATTAAATACAATCAGGAAATCGCAGCAGAATACATGAAGTATTTTGCGAAGATGGCTACAGATTTTGAACTTGATGACGATATAAGAGTTTCGACTCTTGCAAGAATGCCCGAAGTACTTGTTTCCGAAGATGAAAACATCAACGAAGATGAAATCTGGAAACTCGTAAAAGATGTGCTCATCGAAGCATGTGATGCATTTGTTGTATCCAGAATCAAAGAGGGCGAGAATTTAAGAACAGATCTTCTTGAAAAGCTTGAAGCGATGAGCAAGAATGTTGCATTCATCGAAGAAAGATATCCCAAGACGATTGAAGATTACAAGAACAGACTTACAACCAAGATAAAAGAGGTTCTCGAAGACAAACAGATTGACGAATCCAGAATACTTACTGAAGTTTGTATTTATTCCGACAAGGTTTGTGTTGATGAGGAAATGGTAAGACTTAAGAGCCATATCGAAGCTGTTAAGGAAGCACTTACAACAGGCGGATGCGTCGGCAAGAGACTGGATTTCTTAGCTCAGGAGCTTAACCGCGAAGCCAACACAACACTTTCAAAGTCAACCGATATTGAGATTTCAAATGTTGCGATTACCATCAAAACAGAAATCGAAAAGATAAGAGAGCAGATACAGAACATCGAATAAGGAGTTCTATTTATGAAAAATAACGGAATCTTGGTAGTTATTTCCGGATTTTCGGGCGCAGGCAAAGGTACACTCGTCAGAAAACTCATGGAAAAATATGATAACTATTCCTTAAGCGTATCAATGACCACAAGAGATAAAAGAGACGGCGAAGAAGACGGCGTTCATTATTTCTTCGTGGATCACAGAAAGTTTGAGCAGACTATAATCGAAGACGGTCTTTTGGAATATGCTTCCTACTGCGGAAACTATTACGGAACGCCCAAGGAATACGTTGAAAAACAGATAGAAGCAGGAAAAGACGTTATCCTTGAAATCGAAGTACAGGGCGCTCTTCAGATTAAGAAGAAATTCCCCAACACAGTTTTGCTTTTCGTAACACCTCCTTCGGCAGATGAACTTATAAACAGACTTAAAGGACGTAACACAGAGTCTGAAGAGGAAATCTACAGAAGAGTAGGCAGAGCAATCGAGGAAGCCGAATGGATTCCCAAATATGATTTCCTGGTAATTAACGACGATCTTGATGAATGTGTAGACAGTCTTCACAATATCATCACAACAGCACATAATGCGCCGGTAAGACAATCGGATTTGATTGAAAAAATAAAAAAAGAACTCGAAGTTATATCGAAAGGAGAATAGAAATGTTACATCCGTCCTACACAGATTTGATGAATGTTGTTAACTATGATGCAGTGGAGGCTGGTGATTCACCTATAGTTAATTCACGTTATTCGATAGTTATGGCAACATCAAAAAGAGCACGTCAGATTATTGACGGCGCTGAACCTCTTGTAGATAATGAAGACGCAAAGCCCTTATCAATCGCAGTTAAAGAATTAAACGAATCCAAGATTAAGATTGTGGGTTAATATTAAATACCCGTCGTATTTCGATGGGTATTTATTCTTTTTTATCGGTGCCTGACTCCTTTAGGTGTCCGGCTCCGACTTTTGAATTTTTTATGAGAGTTAAGAGAACATGAAGGTTTATTTCGCATCTTTGGGCTGTGATAAGAATTTAGTCGATTCCGAACACATGCTGGCAGATATTTCAAGTGAATATGAAATTGTATCCGCTCCCGAGGATGCAGATATTGCAATCGTTAATACCTGCGCATTCATAAAAGATGCAAAAGAGGAAAGTATCAATACCATCCTTGAACTTGCGGAATACAAGAAAGATAATCTTAAATATCTCGTGGTTACAGGCTGTCTGGCCCAGAGATATTATGAGGATTTAAAAGAATTAATCCCCGAAATAGATGTATTCTTGGGAATTTCCGCAATACCCAATATTTTAGACGACCTTAAACGTGTATCTGATAAAGAGAAAATTTTCGATATTCCGGACAACAATTTAAAGCAGTCCGCATCGGGCAGGAGATTTTTAAATCCGCCATATCATTATTCATATCTTAAGATTGCTGAAGGCTGCGATAAGAAATGCACTTATTGTTCGATTCCTTCCATCAGAGGTTCCTACAGATCCGTACCTATGGATGAGCTCATAAAAGAAGCAGAATTCCTTGCAAAGAATTACGTTAAGGAACTGATTCTCGTGGCTCAGGAAACAACCGTATACGGAACAGATATTTACGGAAAAAAGAGCCTTGTCGAACTGGTAAACAAATTAAGTGAAATAGAAGGCATCGAATGGATTAGATTAATGTATTGTTATCCCGAAGAGATTGACGATGACCTTATAAATCTTATTAAAGACAATCCCAAGGTTTGCAAATACCTCGATATGCCCATCCAGCATGCTTCTGACAGGATACTTCAGAAGATGGGTCGCAGGACTTCGAAGAAAGAAATCACAACTCTTATTAAGAGATTAAGAAAAGAAATCCCCGGAATAGCGATAAGAACATCACTTATTACCGGATTCCCGACAGAGACAGACGAAGAAGCTGAAGAACTTTGTGATTTTATCGCCAAGAACAAATTTGACCGTCTCGGAGTATTTACTTACTCAAAGGAAGAAGGCACGTTAGCTGCTTCGTTTAAGCCTCAGATAAAAGAAAGCGTTAAAAAGCAGAGACAGAAGAAACTGATGGAAATTCAGAGAGAAATCTCGATTAAAAGGAATTTATCTTTTATTTCCAAAAAGTTTACAGCCATTATAGACGGATACAATCCCGAAGAAGGTTTTTATATTGCAAGACTATATTCCGATGCTCCGGATATTGACGGAAATGTCTTTATTGAAGCTGACGAAGAATATTTAAGCGGAACATTTGTTAAAGTTAAAATAACCGATTGTTCGGAATACGATTTATTTGGAGAAATAATAAAATGAATTTACCCAACAAACTGACAGTACTTAGAATTATTATTATTCCATTCTTCATATTTTTCCTGATGGCAAGCTTTATTCCTTTCGGAAAATGGGTTGCATTTGCACTTTTTATAATTGCATCACTTACCGATTTCTTTGACGGACTTATAGCCAGAAAGAAAAATCTTATTACCGATTTCGGTAAATTTGCGGATCCTTTAGCCGACAAGT
>CAMYYF010000189.1:0-3501 GCA_947303375.1 uncultured Lachnospiraceae bacterium | reverse complement strand
TATACGAGAATACCTATATTAATCCTTTTGATATGATTGAAATATCAGGCTAGTTATTATTTATCTTTTTTGGGCAGACGCTCAAAAATCATATCATAGCCGTCACAGCCGTAATTAAGAGACCGGTTCACTCTGCTGATAGTGGCAGTAGATGCGCCGGTTTTTTCTACGATTTCCATATATGTCTTCTTTTCTCTTAGCATTGTTGCAACTTCAAAACGCTGGGAGAGTGAAAGAAGCTCGTTTATTGTACATAAATCTTCAAAAAAGGTATAACATTCTTCTTTTGATTCCAAACAGAGAATTGCTTCGAAAAGCGAATCCATAGCATCGGTTTTTAATTTAGGATTCATATTTTCACCTCCGGACTTTCACGCTTAAAAACTTTAAAACTTTACATTTATAAAGCGTTTTTTAAAGTATATCACAATTATTTTTTTATTTCAATTTAATATTTTATTTATCCTTTGATTACTTTACTTTTACTGCCAAAATATATATAATTTATTTATATCGGACAAAAACCGTATCATTTAATTGTCCATCTAAATTTTTTATATTTTTAGTTGTGAATTTATGGAATCAAACAATAAAAAGGAAGATAACAATCAAAGATCTTTTGAAGAGGTTTTAAACTCCATTCTTGAGGAAATGGGAAATGTTTTGAATATCAAAAGCGGCGATATTCCAAACATAGATCTTTATATGGATCAGGTGCTTTCTTTCCTGGATGAAAAACTTAATTACACCAGAAGAAGCACAGAGGACGGTGAAGAGAAGATTTTCACCAAGACCATGATAAACAACTATGCGAAAAACAATCTTCTTCCTTCGCCTGTTAAGAAAAAGTATTCCAAAGAGCATATGATGACTTTAATCTTCATATACTACTTAAAGAATTTTCTTTCGATTAACGATGTTTACACTCTTATCAATCCGATTACCGAAAAGTATTTCGAAGGAGAGGGTTCCATAAAATTTGATGAGTTTTATGATTCAATCCTTGACATAGGTGAGGAAAGAATCGAACTTCTGAAAAAAGATATTCAGGATAAATATGATGCTGCAAACGAGAGCTTTCCTGAATATGAAGGCGAAGAAGGCGATTATATGAGACTCTTCCTGTTAATCAGTCTTTTAAGCTACGACGTTTTTATCAAAAAGATGCTTATCGAGCAGCTGATTGATGAGGTCAGAAATTCAGAAGAAAATACAAATACCAAGAAAGCAGACAAGAAAAAAAGTAAATAAATTCTTACAAAAGGGGTTTGGGGAATGAAAAAGGTTATAATTATTGGTGCTGGACCTGCCGGGCTCACGGCGGGCTATGATTTATTATCAAAATCATCGGATTACGAAGTTACCATTGTTGAAGAATCGTCGGTAGTAGGCGGTCTTTGCGCGCGTCTTGAAAGCGAAGAAAACGTTTTGGATGCGGGCGGTCATATGTTTATATCCAAAAATCCTGCAGTTAAGAATTTTTGGACTTCAATTCTTCCCGCTCAGGGAGTTCCTTCCAAAGATGACAAGTTAATAGACAGATATTGTAAAATCCACAACGGCGGACCCGATCCCGACGTTGAAGAGGATGTTATTTTATCGCGTGAAAAATTAACCAGAATTTATAAAGACAATAAATTTTATGAGAGTCCCATTAAGTTCAACAAAGATGCGGTAAAGAATTTCGGTATTGCCACATCCATTAAATCCGGTTTTTCACAGATCGGCGGTAATGTATTCAAGCACAAAGAAACATCTTTAGAGGATTACTATATAAATCGTTTCGGTAAGCAGCTTTATCAGATGTTTATCGAAGAATATATAGAGAAAATATGGGGCAGAGAACCCTCCAGAATTCATTCCGATTTCGGCGTTGTTTCCGAAAAGAGTTTAATCGCACCTATTGTAAGCGTTGACAAAAACAAAGACTATGAAAAATTACCCGCACCTTATGCTGCAAGATATTATTATCCCAAGTACGGCGCATATCAGATGTGGGAGACTGTTGCCGACAGATTTATTGAAATGGGTGGCAGCATTCATAAAAACTGCAAGGTTACCGGCGTTACTGTGATGAATGACAAGATTCATTCAGTCAGATGCTCTGCTGACGGTGATGAATTCGTTGTTAACTGTGATTATCTGATTTCATCCATGCCCGTCAGAGATTTGATTTTAGGAATGGATAATGCAGATCCCGCAGTCAGCCTTGCTGCAGAAAACCTTTCCTACAGAGGAATGGTTAGCGTATGCGTTGAACTTACAGAAATCAAGTGGAAGAACGATACAGAGGATTATAAGACAGTTGATAATGCAATACCTGATTCGGTGATTTATATCAGCAATCCTAACGTAAAAGTATCAAGAATTCAGGTTTATAATAACTTTTCACCTTATATGGTCAGAAATTCCGAGCATTTCTATCTCGGTCTTAATTACTATTGCAATGAGGGTGATTATTACTGGTCAATGGGCAACCGCGACTGGAGAAAGACTGTTGTAAACGATCTGCTTAAGCTTGGTATTATCGATTCCGAAGATAAAGTGGTCGGTTATAACAAGACGAAGTTTAGCAAAGCATTTCCTTCATACTATGACGGATATGAAAACTTTGACAAGATTAAGAAATACCTTAATAAATTTGAAAACCTTTACTGCGTAGGAAGAAACGGTCAGCACAGATTCAGTTCTATCGACGAATCCATGAAGACTTCTTTTGAAGCGGTTAAAAATATTCTCGGATATGTTAAGAGCAAAGACAATATCTGGGATGTAAACGAAAAGTCTGACGGTGATGACGGCAAGGCTTATAATTCCGCACTTCTTTCAGGAGAGGGCGAATACAGAGGTAATTATGTTCCTCTTCAAAAGAAGATTGATGAAGATGAGAACAAAGAATATGTTCCGCCCAGACGTATGCGCCGTCCTATGATGACACCCATTAAGAAGGGTGATCCCAATAAATTAAGCGAGCCGATTATCCTTAATGATTCGGTTGTTATTGCAGCTCGTCCCGAGAAATCCATTCCTATTGCGGAGAGTGATTCCGATGCAATGGATGTAGCTCTTACAATGGAAGAATTAAACAATATTGATGCTGCTTTTGAAAAGCCTGTTGATGTTGTACCCGTAATGCCTGTTGCAGTTGAAGAAGTAAATACACAGGTATTTGAAGAACCTGTTGCAGAAGAGAGCTTCGAGAAAGTAAATGATTTTGAAAACGAAAGCGTTTTCGAAACTGTTTCTGTTGAAGAAAATACAGAAGTAGCAGAAGAAGCTCCGGTAAGTGCTATCGATGAATTTGCTGCATTCGCAGAGCAGATTGACGGCGAAAGACTTGAAGCAGATCCTGATGATGAAGAGGAAGAAACTGCTGAAATAACTGAAGAATTTGAAACTGTAGCAGAACCGGTTGAAGAAGCAGTTGAAACAGAAGAAGATAATGCTGAAGAGATTGCAGAAGCAGTTGAAGAACCTGTTGAAGAGATTG
Source organism: uncultured Lachnospiraceae bacterium (assembly GCA_947303375.1). Lineage (GTDB taxonomy): Bacteria > Bacillota > Clostridia > Lachnospirales > Lachnospiraceae > UBA3766. Next base: position 11 of record CAMYYF010000189.1, on the reverse strand, counting down.
CAGAAGCAGTA
>CAMYYF010000188.1:0-3502 GCA_947303375.1 uncultured Lachnospiraceae bacterium | reverse complement strand
GAAGAATTCTTCCTTCTGCTTGTCGTTAAGTCTGGTTTCCGCTGCTTCGCATACATCTCCGAAATGTGTGATGCAAAAGCCTTTTGAATTTTTAATCTTCTCTACAAATTCGGGATCTTTTTTATACATTACAAAGAAAGTGTCGAGATATCTTTCATACATTTCATTAAAGGAATTGCAGATATAGCAGGATTCTTCCTTTGCCTTTGCCCATGCCGCAACGGAGTTTCTAAACTCTGCACCCGAAGACTTCGCAAACTTGGCCATAAAAGGTGTCTTGCCGGGCTTGTAAGCATCCATGGCATCCTTCATCTGGCGGCGCATCTCCATGTAGTGGGTTTTTAAAATCCATGCATTTCCCAAAGTATTGCCGTAATCAAACATCTTTTTAAAATGCATTTTGCAAAAACCGGCCTTGTCTGTTTTTTCTCTCATATCAGCTTCCATATAGGATGAACCGGAGCCTAAAACCAGGTCTAAAAGATCCTGCTCAACGTCTCTTTCAACGTAGCAGAAAGGGCATTCATCCTTGGCATTTACGGCATCGTTCATAGGTATTGTATATAATTTTTCTTTCATGGGAAGCCTCCTTGAAATTTCTTTTATACATTTTATCAACGTGAGGGGATGGGTGTCAAACATAGTTTTCAACTTGTCAAACACTTGCAAAAATGTTATAATTTCTGTTGTTTTGGCATTATTTTGTCATAAAGGAGATAGTTATGATAAGTGTTGCTGTTATGGGATACGGCACTGTCGGAAGCGGTGTTGTGGAAATAATCGACAAAAACCAAAAAGAAGTTAATGAAAAAGCCGGTGATGAGGTATCCGTCAAGTACATACTTGATTTAAGAGATTTTCCGGGTGATCCTCATCAGGATTTGTTCATAAAAGATTATAAAATTCTCGTAGACGATCCCGAGGTGGATATCGTCGTTGAAGCCATGGGCGGAATCGAGGTTGCGTATAAATTTACCAAAGAAGCCCTCCTTGCGGGAAAGAGTGTGTGTACATCCAACAAGGCTGTAGTGGCAGAACACGGTCCCGAGCTTCTTAAAATTGCAAAAGAACATAACTGTACATATATTTTCGAAGCCAGTGTAGGCGGTGGTATTCCTATCATCAGACCGCTTCACACGAGCTTTACGGCAGAGAAAATCGAAAGCATTACGGGTATCTTAAACGGTACGACGAACTATATGCTTACGAAGATGGATGAAGAAAACTGCGATTACGACGAAGTGCTTAAGGAAGCACAGGCAAAGGGATATGCCGAGCAGAATCCCGAAGCAGACGTATGCGGATACGACACATGCAGAAAGATTGCGATTCTCACATCATTAAGCTCAGGTAAAACGGTTCATTATCAGGATATCCGCACGGAAGGTATCACGAATATCAATCAGGAAGATTTTGAATATGCCAAGAAATTAAATTCTTCCATCAAGCTTCTCGGTTTAAGCCGTATGGAAGACGGAAAGTGCATGTGTATTGTTGCTCCTTTCTTAGTTAATGATAAGCATCCTCTTTCAATGGTTCGCGGCGTGTTTAATGCAATTATGGTAAAAGGAAACATGGTTGGCGATACGCTCTTTTATGGTCAGGGAGCAGGCAAGCTTGCTACCGCATCCGCAATCGTGGCAGATATTGTTGACTGTGCCGTTAATAAGGGGAAAACAATCGAATGTCTCTGGAAGGACGAAGATGCAGTTCTTGCTAAAGACAGTGAAAAATACTTCAGTTATTTCGTTCGTGTAAAGAAAGATTCTTTCGAAGAGATTTCAAAGAGTCTTGCAGCAGAGAAAGTTCTTGATTCGGAAGCTGATGAAATCGGATTTGTAAGCGCAAAGATTTCCGAAGAAGAATTCTTTAAAATCAAAGACAATTACGAAGCATCGATAATCAATTATATTCGTATTTTAGACTGCTAAGCGGTCTGAAGTTTTTGACAGGTATTTAAAATGAAGTATGTAGTTATAATATGTGACGGTATGTCGGATGAACCTCTCGAGGAACTTGGCGGAAAGACTCCTCTTTTTGCAGCCAAGACATCGCATGCCGATACACTTGCAAGAGTTTCGGAACTTGGCATCGTTCATACAATTCCCAAAGGAATGGATGCCTCCTCCGACGTTGCAATTCTTTCTGTACTCGGATATAATCCCTCACTCATTGAAAATATATTAAAGGATGAACCTTCGGAGACATCCTTTGATTTTTATACGAACACGGGTAAAAAAGGCGCAATTGTTACAGCCGATGATAAAATAAAGACTGTAGCGGAGAAAATAAATCTGTCCGTAATGGAAGCCGAAGGTGCGACGGGAGATTTGTCGACCAATTACGGTTCCAAGAAGGATGCTGCGATAAAAGCCCTTTTTGAAGATGATATGGATTTTGTGATGATTCATGTTAAAGCACCCGGCGTTGCAGGCGAAAACAAGGATCTTGATAAAAAGATTTCCGCGATTGAAAGTCTTGATGCATATATAATCGGACCACTCGTGGAAGAAATTCAGGGCAGGGATGTGGAATTCAGACTCCTTATAATGTCGGGCTTCCCCACCCCCGTAAGACTCGGAAGCAATTCAAAAGAAGCAGTTCCTTATCTTTTATACGATTCATCGATAGAAGAGGACGGAGACCCTGTCTTTTATGAGAAAACCGCTCTTGAAAAGGGGTATTTTTACGATGAAGGATACCTTCTTTCCAATCATTTTTTGGAAGCAGAGTAGTTTTTTGTTGAAAAATCAAATAAATGGAATTAAAATAGTGATGTTTTGGGGATAAAATCTTAACTCAAGGAGGAAAAAATGTTAGTCGTTAAGAAATTTGGCGGTACATCTGTTGCCAACAAAGAGAGAATCTATAACGTAGCTCGTCGCTGCATTGAAGATTACAATGCGGGAAATGACATAGTAGTTATTCTTTCGGCAATGGGAAAGATGACCGACGAACTCATTGAAAAAGCAAAAGATATTAATCCCAACCCATCCAGAAGAGAGCTTGATATGCTCCTTACAGTAGGCGAACAGACAAGCGTTGCACTGATGGCTATGGCGATGGCAAACCTTGGCGTGCCTGCAATAAGCTTAAATGCTTTCCAGGTATCCATGCATACAACTTCCAATTACGGAAATGCCAGACTTAAAAGAATTGATACCGAAAGAATTTCACACGAACTTGAAAGCCGTAAGATTGTAATCATCACAGGTTTCCAGGGCGTGAATAAATATGACGATTATACAACTCTTGGAAGAGGTGGTTCAGATACAACCGCTGTTGCAATCGCAGCTGCTCTTCGTGCAGACAAGTGCGAGATTTACACAGACGTTGACGGTGTATACACAGCAGACCCGAGAATTGTTAAGAAAGCAAGAAAGTTAAACGAAATCACATATGACGAAATGCTCGATCTTGCCACACTCGGTGCAGGCGTATTACACAACCGTTCAGTTGAGATGGCTAAGAAATACGGAGTTACTTTGGTAGTTCGTTCATC
>CAMYYF010000187.1:0-3518 GCA_947303375.1 uncultured Lachnospiraceae bacterium | reverse complement strand
AATGAACTCTTAAGGCTTACGATTCTGTTGAATACCGGCGCGCCTTCCTTTGAGTCCTTGTAGTCCACACAGTAAAATCCGTTTCTTACGAACTGGAAGCTTTCGAATGCTTTGGCCTTGGCCAAATCCGGCTCAACGTAAGCAGTTACAATCTTGCGGGAGTCGGGATTTACATTGATGCTGCCGTCTTCCTCGTTGTATACGCCCTTTTCTTCGTCAACAATGTTTTCGAAGAGTCTGACTTCAACGGGAACTGCGCTCTTTGCATCCACCCAGTGAATCGTACCTTTGACTTTTCTGCCGGTGAAACCGCTGCCGGACTTCGTCTCAGGATCGTAGGTACAGTGAACAACCGTTACATTTCCGTCTGCGTCTGTCTCGTAGCTTACGCACTTAACAAAGTATGCGTTCATGAGACGAACTTCGTTGCCCGGGAAGAGTCTGAAGTATTTTTTAGGAGGCTCAATCATAAAATCTTCTCTCTCGATGTAGAGTTCTTTGGAGAAGGGAATCATTCTCGAGCCGAGTGCTTCGTTCTCAAGGTTGTTGGCTGCCTCTAACATTTCGCCTTCGCCTTCGTAGTTGTCAATCACGAGCTTGACCGGATCGAGTATTGCCATCATACGAGGTCTCTTAAGCTTTAAGTCTTCTCTGATACAGTACTCAAGCATTGCCATGTCGGCGATTGAATGAGCTTTGGATACACCGCAGAGGTCTACGAACATCTTGATGGATTCGGGTGTGTAGCCACGTCTTCTAAGTGCGGAGATGGATACAAGTCTCGGATCGTCCCAGCCGTCTGCGATACCGTCTTCAACGAGCTTTTTGATGTATCTCTTGCCTGTAACGACATTCTTTAAATAAAGCTTTGCGAACTCTATCTGTCTGGGAGGTCTTTCGTATTCAAGCTCCCTTACAACCCAGTCGTATAAAGGTCTGTGGTCTTCGAATTCGAGTGTACAGATGGAATGTGTGATGCCTTCCACTGCGTCTTCGATAGGATGAGCGAAATCGTACATCGGGTAAATGCACCATTTATCGCCTGTTCTGTGGTGAGTCATATGTGCGACTCTGTAGATAACCGGGTCTCTCATGTTCATGTTGGGAGACGCCATGTCGATTCGAGCTCGTAAAACTTTCTCACCGTCGGCAAATTTGCCGTTTTTCATATCTTCGAAAAGCTGTAAGTTTTCTTCGATGCTTCTGTGAACGCCGGGGTCTTCTTTGCCGGGCTCTGTGAGGGTTCCTCTGTATTCTCTGATTTCATCAGCGGAAAGATCCGATACATAGGCTTTGCCCTTTTTTATGAGCTTAACTGCGCCTTCGTACATCTGCTCGAAATAGTCCGATGCGAAGAACAGTCTGTCTTCCCAGTCGGCGCCGAGCCACTTGATGTCTTCAAGCTGTGAATTTACAAATTCGATTTTTTCCTTGGTGGGGTTTGTATCGTCGAAACGCATATTGAACTTGCCGCCGTATTCTTTAGCAAGTCCGTAGTTAAGAAGTATACTTTTTGCGTGTCCGATATGAAGGTATCCGTTAGGCTCCGGCGGGAATCTGGTGTGTACCGTATCGTATACTCCGTCCGCAAGATCCTTGTCGATTAACATTTCTATAAAATTGCGGCTTGTTTTTTCCTCTGCAATTTCTTCGTTTTCCGCTGTGATATTTACATTTTCTGACATTTCAAATCAACCTCAGTTACATAGTTTTTCCATCTAATCATAGATAGAGTTATTCTACCATTTTTTGAGTGTAATGTAAACCTTGGATGGCTCTCAACCATATAAATTTCACAGTTTTTGTCCGATTTTTAAAACAACCTAAAAAGAAGGCGTTGCATCCGCCTTCTTTTTGCTTATTTTCTGGGCTTTTCGCCCTCTTTTTCTTTGGCCTTTTTATAGATGGTGACTATCGCCGTGGTGCCCTTGCCCACTTCACTCTTCATGACAAGGTTTCCGATGCCGCTTCCGACGAGTCTTGATCTTGTATTACCAAGGCCCACATGGCCTCGGCCGCTCTTTGAAGCATGATCAACCTTTTCTTCTTTTTCCTTTCTACGACGGCTGATAAGAGAAATACCACGGTCGGTCGCATTACGAATATCAAAGATAGCATCCTTCTCGAATTCGCTCGTGTCAAATCCCACGCCGTCGTCGATTACCTCTACGATATAATCGTTTTCTTCCTCTCTGGTCTTAACCGTAACCTTTCCGGGACCGGATTTCTTGTGAATGCCGTGTTTTATGGCGTTCTCAACCAGGGGCTGAATCGAAAGCGGCGGGACTTCAAAGTCCATTACATCGATATCGTATTCAATCGTTAAGTCGTCGCCGAAACGCATTTTTTCAATCCATACGTACGAGTCTATATGCTTTAACTCCTCTTCGAAAGGCACCCAGCCTTTTTTGCCGATGGAGTCGATATTTCCACGAAGGTAATCGGAGAATTTTGCGATTGCCTCTTTGGCTTTTTTAGGCTCTTTGTCGACAAGTCCGTAGATTGCGCTAAGCGTGTTGAAGATAAAGTGAGGTCCGATCTGCGAATACATCACTTCGATACGCGTCTGCCTGATGATTTCCTCTTCCTGCTCAAGCACCGTCTTGAAGTAGAGCATCAGGAAGTAGATAAGTGTCGAAAGCATCGTAAAGTTAACAATGATTCGTCTGGACTGGTCGACGGTCTCGATAATCGATCCTATAATAACCACAAGCGCCGAATATATAACCGCAAACGAGGTCTTTTCCTTGCCCGTGTTGAAGTATTTAATCGAGTCAATGATAAGGATTAAAAGATAAAGTGCGGAAACCGCAAACGGTACGAAGCCTAACGGTCCTCTCTGCCAGTGAGTACCATCCTCGCCCGTGATGTAATAAAACGGAAGGTCCGTAAAATACGCGCTGACGCAGACCATCGTATTGATGATAAGCGGGAAAATAAGAAGCAAATTGAACTTCGGATTTAATCGCTCACTGATTAAGAGATAGAAATATACAATCAGTGTCGGACGAATCACATAACCGATGATATCCATCGTAATTCGAAGAGGAATCATCTCCATATCAGGCGTGAAAATGATGTGGCTGAAGGTCTCCGCGAACATCAAAAGAATATCCAAAATTATGATTTTAAAAAGATAGTTTTTCTTCTTTTTACTGATTGTATTGTTGGATATGAAAACCGTGGTAAGGCCTATCATAATGACTATCGCGGTATGATATTCGTGAAAAAGCGCAGATATGTACTGTCCTATCATGGTACTCTCCGATTTTTATTGGCAAAATTTTCTCATCGGTTTATAATCAACTTTGTTGATGAGGTGAATAATGATTTCTTTTAAGATTGCTTTTATAAATGTTCTGATATCCCTTTTATACATGCTGCCGGGATACATTCTTTGCAAGGCAAAAAGGGCCACTGCAAACCATCTGTCGACGGTTTCGGCCATTCTAATCTATGCCTGCTCGCCGTGTATGATTGTGTCTTCTTTTATTTCGCTCGAGTTTAACAAAACAAAT
>CAMYYF010000186.1:0-3556 GCA_947303375.1 uncultured Lachnospiraceae bacterium | reverse complement strand
GCTGCTTTCTTTTCAAGCTGTTCCTGTGAAAGATGAATTAAAAGATCCGAGATAAAGAATACGGGATCGGTATCTTCTTCGCCCAGATTGATGATTGCTGTTGTGCCGTCTTTTTTGGCAACTACGCCGTGAATTGCAAGAGGAATGGTTACCCACTGATACTTCTTAATACCGCCGTAATAATGCGTATCAAGATAAGCGATTCCGCTGTCCTCGTATAAAGGATTTGCCTTAACATCAAGGCGGGGCGAATCGATGTGAGCGCCGAGGATATTTACGCCGTCTTCAAGCTTGTCGCTTCCGACATTCATCATAATGATGGACTTATTCATCTTAACTGAATAAACCTTATCGCCGGCTTTTAGCTTCTTTCCTGCCTTGATTGCATTGTTAATATCGATATATCCTTCTTTTTCAATATCGTTAACAATCTTTTCTACGCATTCTCTTTCGGTCTTACACTCGGATATAAAATCGATATAATCACTCGTAAAAGATTCGAGTTCTTTTAACTGAGTTGCATTGTACTTATTCCATACACATTTATTATCCATGGTTTTCCCTCCGTAATCTCTCTATTTCCCGTTCATCATTTATTCTGTCTATTTCTTTTATTTCTTCTTCCTTTTTTCGCTTCTTTTTATTCTTTGATTGGACAATCAGAACTACTATAATTGTCGCAACAATTAGAAGCATCGTTAAAATCGAAAGAACGATAGCACCGTCAATGATCAATCCGACGAAAAGAAATATTTCCCATCCGAAGAAAAGCATTAGAATTACTTCTTCTGCGCCTAAATTGCCATTGGCCAAAACCTGAATAAATAAAATAACGGATAAAACAGTAAACATATTTTTAACTTCTTATATCAACATCCAATTTATACTTAAGGTTACCGAGAATCTTCTTAACATACTTATCTACAGAGTCTGCCTCGAAGTCTTCTTCACCGGGAGTAAATGTAATAGAAAATGCAAGGCTCTTCTTGTCGGAAGGAATATTTTCACCTTCGTAAATATCGAAGAGTTTAACATTTGTAACATACTTGCAGGCCCCCTTAATAGTATCTTCAACGCTGCCACATGAAACATCCTTGTTCATAAGGAGTGCAAGGTCTCTGTTAACTGAAGCGAACTTTGAAAGAGGCTTAAATGTAGCCTTGGTATCAAGCGCATAGAGATAATCAAGGTCAATCTCTAAGATATAAGCATCGGTTCTTAAATCAAGTTTCTCTGCCACTTCATAAGTAACCTTTCCAAGATAGCCTATTACGTTGTCGCCTTCTTTTATGATGGCAGTCTGATAAGGATGAAGGTATGACTTCTCTCCTGCTTCGTATTTAAATGTTGTGAAGAATGAATCTGCAACTGCATTTGCTATAGCCTTGAGTGAGAAGAAATCGTACTTTTCACCGAAGATTGCGATGCAAAGAGTCTGCTTCTCATCAGGATATTCTGTCAAAGGAAGGCTCTTTGGAATAAATCTTGATGCAACTTCGAAGAGTTTGCCTTCAAGATTGCCCTTCTTCTGGTTTCTTGAAACCGCATGAAGCATAGAAGGAGCAAGTGTTGTTCTCATAACGGATAAATCTTCGTTAATGGGATTTAAAATCTTAATTGCTTTTCTTTCTTCTGCATCCTCAGGTAAATCTAAAAGATTGAAATCCGAAGGGGAAATGAATGAATAATGAATACACTCATATGCACCCTTTGCACAGAGATCTTTTTTTAATTTGAGTTCTTTTTTCTGCTTTGCATTTAAGCCGCCCATGGTAACCTGAGCATCGGGTAAAAATGTATCAACGATATGGTCGTAACCATACATTCTGATAACTTCTTCCGCTACATCCGGATAGCTTTCCATATCTTCTCTGTATGCGGGAATCATAAGGGTTAACTCATCACCGTTTACCTTGGGATCAAATGAAAGGTTTGAAAGGATTCTTACGATATCTTCTGTAGGTACTTCGATACCGAGTACTCTGTTAACCTTAGCAATACTAACCTTCATTTCCTTAGGCTCGATGGAATTGCCTGTATTAACATCTACATGAGTACAGGAAACTTTACCGCATTCTAATTCTTCTACCAAATGAAGAGCTCTCTTCATTGCATTGAATGTGGAATATTCATCAACACCTTTTTCATATTTTGCGGAAGCATCGGTTCTCTTACCGAGTGCTCTTGATGTCTTTCTGATGTTATCTCTTGCAAACTTAGCAGATTCGAACAGTACTTCCTTGGTTGTATCTCTGATCTCGGAATTAAGACCACCCATAACACCTGCGATTGCAACGGGCTTAACACCGTCACAAATTACCAGATTGTTGGTTGTAAGTTCGTATTCCTGTTCATCAAGAGTAACAATCTTTTCTTTGTCTTCAGCACGTCTAACGACAATCTTATTGCCCTCGATATAATCGCAGTCAAATGCATGCATGGGCTGACCCATTTCAAGTGATACATAGTTTGTAATATCAACCATGTTTGAAATAGGCATCTGTCCGACAAGTGCAAGTCTTCTCTGCATCCATAAGGGCGATTCTTTTATGATTACATCATGAACATAATGTCCGATGTATCTCGGGCAAATGTCGGGAGCGATTACTTCTACAGTAAAGCCGTCCTTTGTTACGCTGTCTTCATGATATTCAAGCGAAGGAGCCTTATATTCTCTGTTAAGTACTGCCGCAACTTCTCTCGCAATACCTGTGATGCACTGGCAGTCAGGTCTGTTTGCTGTGATTGATACATCGAAAATAAAATCATCGATTCCGACGATGGGCTTAATATCCGCACCGACTTCACAAGAATCATCAAGAAGTAAAAGTCCGTTATATGATGCTCCGGGATACATACCGTCGGCTACACCGATTTCAACACCCGAGCAAAGCATACCTTCGGAATCAATACCGCGAAGTTTGCCTTTTTTAATTGTCATAACGCCTTCAACTGTTTTATGATCTTTTGCTGTCGCAAATACTGTTGCGCCATCCAATGCAACAGGGAATTTCTTGCCTGCACATACATTGTCCGCGCCACAGCAAATCTGCAATAATTCAGGCTGACCTACATCAACTTTACATACATGAAGATGTGTGTCGGGAATAGGTTCACATTCTTTAACGAGTCCAACAACAACGCCCGAAATATCTTTGCCGATTTCAATTACTTCTTCAACTTCGAATCCGCATGAGAATAATTTCTCTTCAAGGACTGAAGGAGCTATATCATCAATATCTACATATTCTTTTAACCAACTTAAGGGTACTAACATAGTTTTAACCTCTCTTATCTCTTAGTTATCATCAATCTGCTTAAGAACATTTAAATCCGATTCAAACAACAGCTTAATGTTGTTGATACCGTACTTAAGCATTGCAGTTCTCTCAATACCGATACCGAAAGCAAGTCCCGAATATTCATCGGAATCGATACCGCAGTTTTCAAGAACCTTCTTGTTAACAATACCTGCACCGAGGATTTCTATCCAGCCTGTGCCCTTGCAAAGCTTGCAGCCCTTGCCGCCACATTCGAAGCAGCTTACGTCTACTTC
>CAMYYF010000185.1:0-3583 GCA_947303375.1 uncultured Lachnospiraceae bacterium | reverse complement strand
ATACTGATTATAAAAGGAGGAAAGATTCGTGGCAGAAAATAATTTTGACGGCTTGATTAATTCTTTGATGGAAGGAATGGATGGATTTTTATCCACAAAAACCGTTGTCGGAGATCCTACCAAAGTCGGAGATACAATTATAGTACCCCTTGTGGATGTTTCCTTCGGTGTAGGCGCAGGCGCAGCCAGGGGTGATAAGAAAAACGGAGGAATGGGTGCTTTATCAGGCAAGATGACTCCTTCGGCAGTTCTTGTTATTTCCAACGGACATACAAGACTTGTAAATATAAAGAACCAGGATTCCATTACAAAGATTATCGATCTTGTTCCCGATATTCTTGACCGTATCAGCGTTAAGAAAAACAAAGACGGTGTAACAGACGAGAATGCAATAGAAACAGCATTCCCTAAGGAAAACGAAGAATAATATATGGATAATTTTATCTCAATACTTCGCGATTCAAATTCTCCTGAAGAATTAGAGGAACTTAAAGTTCAGCTTTACAGAGAAAATGTCAGAATAAAAACCGATAAGGCAGATCTGGAGGAATTGAGATCATCGATTTTTAGCGAAAAGCGTGAACTCGAAGATTCCATGGCGAAACTCGAAGAAGGTCGCAGACAGTTCGAAAAAGAAGCTGATGAAATAAATGCCAGAATTGAAGCATCCAGAAAAAATCTTGAAGAAGATATTAATGACTACAATATCAGAAAAGGGTTGCTCGAGGATGAAATCAGAAAACTGGATGAAGACAGGGCGAAATTAAACCGCGAAAAAGAAGAATTTCAAAATTTCAAAAAGCGCAGTGATTCTTTAAGAAAAGTACCTCAGCTTGAATACCGCCAGGGAATATTCTTTAAGGGTATTACCTCGGAAAAAGATTTAAAAAAGAGATACAAAGACCTTGTAAAAGTATTTCATCCCGACAATGATGCGGGCGATACATATACTTTGCAGAATATCTCGAGAGAATATGAGACATTATTACATGATATACAGATGAAAGCATAAAAGCAGGAGAGTAAATTTCCTGCTTTTTCTTTTATGAGCCAGACACACTTCGTGAGTCAGGCACATAAAAAAAGTGCCTGTCCGTTTGGACAAGCACGAATAATCATTAGTAACAATTACGCTCTTTCAACCAAGCCTGATTTTAAACATCTTGTGCATACATGCATGGTCTTTGTGGTACCGTTTACCTTACACTTAACTGTTCTGATATTGGAATTCCAAATATGATTTGAACGTCTGTGTGAATGGCTTACGTTGTTACCGAAATGAACGCCTTTATCACAGATATCGCATTTAGCCATTTTTTACACCTCCTTAAACTGACAAAAAGGATAAGGAGAATGCTTCTCCACAATCCACAACGAAAGTATTATACCCAAATAAATCTAAAAAGGCAACTATAAATTGAAAAAATTGTAAATTTTATTAACATTATGTGAATATTGTTTATTTTTTCGAATTCAGGTAATATAATGTGTAACAGTGTGTTAAAAAACAAGGAGGGGGCATTATGAAAGGAACTCTTGATACGCATTTAGGTAACGTTTCCATTAACAATAATGTCATAGCCGAATATGCAGGAAATGTAGCTTTGGAGTGCTATGGTGTTGCAGGCATGGCACAGATAAATGTTGCCGAGGGTGTTGCAAGCATTCTCAAAAGAGACAGCATGTCAAAGGGTATTTCTGTTTCTCTTGACAATAATAAACTTACTATCAATCTTCACATCATTGTTGCTTTCGGTGTTTCAATTACAGCCGTAGCAAATAACGTAATGAGTGAAGTTAAATACAATGTTGAACAGTTCGCGGGTTTAGACGTTGAAAAAGTCAATGTCTTCATCGAAGGCGTCAGCGTTGTTGAATAAGGAGGATGGATTCGTGTCTAAGAATACGATCGATTCAAAAATGCTTGCCAGAATGTTTAATGCTGGCGCATGTAATCTTGAAAAGAATAAAGATTATATAAACGAGCTTAATGTTTTTCCTGTTCCCGACGGTGATACAGGAACAAACATGACAATGACAATAATGTCGGCTTACAAAGAGCTCAATAATCTTGAAGACCCCGATATGAGAGCGACCTGCAAAGCCATTTCTTCAGGCTCTTTAAGAGGTGCTAGAGGAAACAGCGGTGTTATTTTATCACAGCTTATAAGAGGATTTACCAAAGTCGCTGTCGAATACAAAGAACTTGATATCGATATTATTACGGATGCATGCAAAAACTCTGTGGCTACAGCTTATAAAGCCGTTATGAAGCCCAAGGAAGGTACAATCCTTACCGTAGCTTCAGGTGTATATGACAAAGCCGAAGAATTAAGAAAAAACGGCGAAAAAGATTTGACGGTATTTCTTGAGACCGTTATTGCTTATGCCGATGAAGTATTGTTAAAAACTCCCGAACTTTTACCCGTACTTAAACAGGCGGGGGTAGTCGATTCCGGCGGACAGGGCCTCATGGAGTTTTTACACGGTGCGCTCGATCTTTTTGAAGGAAAAGATGTCGAAACAAACATTGTTTCCCTAAAGGCAGCCGCAAAGGCTGAAAAGAAGGAAACTTCCGAGAGTATAGCCGATGAAATAAAATACAATTACAATACCGAATTTGTTATTGTATTAAATAAACCTTTTAATGCAAAGACCGAACAGGATCTTAAAAATTTCCTTGATGCTCTTTGCGACAATATTAATATTGTTCCCGAAGACGGAAATATTAAGGTCAGCTGTCATACCAACGATCCCGGCCTTATTGTTCAGAGAGCATTAAAGCAGGGTGTTTTGACAGATATTAAGATTGAAAATCTTAAACTTGAAGCTAAAGAAAACGAAGCATCGGATTTAAAGAATGATGTATCCCCTAAAGCGGAAGTTAAGACAAAAATAAAAGAAGAGCCCAAGGAATACGGATTTATAGCTGTATCTGTCGGCGAGGGAATGAGTGAAATCTTTAAGTCTATCGGTGCAGATTACATTATCGAAGGCGGTCAGACAATGAACCCCTCGACGGAAGATGTATTAAATGCCATTGATAAAGTCAACGCAAAGCATGTATTCATTTTCCCCAACAACAAAAACATTATCCTTGCGGCCAACCAGGCAAGAGATTTAACCGAAGACAAAGAGGTAATCGTAATACCCACCAAGACCGTTCCTCAGGGAATTGCAGCGTTAATCAACTTCCTTCCCGATTCTTCGGTTGAAGAAAATACGGATAACATGACGGAAGGCGCAAATAACGTTAAAACCGGTCAGGTTACTTATGCCGTAAGAGATACCGAGATTGACGATAAGGTAATTCAGAAAGACGATTACATGGGTATCGGAGATAAGGGTATTTTATCGGTAGGCTCAGACAGGGATTCCGTTACCAAGGATATGATTGCCGAGATGGTTGACGAGGATACCTGCGTTATTACCGTTTATGTGGGTTCTGATGTAAAAGAAGAAGATTACGAACAATTAAAATCCGATCTGGAAGGACTTTATGAAGATATCGAAGTCGAGATCCAGATAGGCGGACAGCCGATATATTATTACATCGTATCAGTAGAGTAATTCAATGAATTTA
>CAMYYF010000184.1:0-3591 GCA_947303375.1 uncultured Lachnospiraceae bacterium | reverse complement strand
TTATTTGTTTGCAATTTCGTTATAGATTTCGAGCAGGCGCTTATAGTTTGTATCAGGATCGTGTGTGATGCGCGCTCTCTTTCCGGCCTTTTCGCACATTTCTTTTTGTGCTTTGCTTCCGTTTTGTTCGAAGCATTTTTTCACACATTCAACTAATGCTTTTTCGTCAAGCGGAGGATAAATAAATCCCTCTTCTTCACTCATTAAATCTCTTACTCCGCCTACATCGGATGAAATTACCGGCATCGAAAGAAGCATTGCTTCTCCGAGCGAGTTGGGTGAATTTTCCATCATCGAAGGAGAAATAAAAGCATTGCATGATAAATATCTTTGCTTCATGTTAAACGCACAAAGAGAGCCGAGGAAAACAACGTTTTCGGAAAGGCCGCCGTCTTTTATGAGTTTGTTGATGTATCTGCCGTATGTTCCGATGAGGATTTTTTTCTTAAGCGAATCCTCGCCTGTAATCTTGTTGCCCGCTACATACAGTTTTACATCGGGATATTCTTTTTTAATCTCGGGCAAAGCTTTCAAAAGAACGTGAAGTCCTTTTATCGGATAATCGCCCTGACTCGCAAAAAGCGAATGCTTTTCGCAGTAGTTATACTCCCATTTATCCACGTAAAAGTTATTTCTTAAGGTTTCGTTCATAAAGAAATACTTTGCGTCGGGATTGTATTCGGATGTGTATTTTTTATCCCAGGAAGTTCTTCCCGTGACATTTCCCGCCAACTTAATCGCTTCGATTTCGTACTCGCCGCGCTTGACGAATTTCGCCTGCTGTTCGATGATATTGTCGCTCTTTATTTTGTCGCGTAATGTTTCTTTTACATACATTTCTTCGGGCAGACCATCGAAATAATGCTTGGCATAAACACTGCAGAGTCCCTGAATTCCGATAAGGATTTTCGAAGTATCTTTCGCTGCTTTGCAGACCGCTAACGTGTGCGGATATTCCGTTCCGAAAATATGAATCACGTCAGGATTAAAGTCTTCGATGATTTCACTAAATCTGTACTCAAGCGATTCGTCATAAATCTCGGGATTGCTTAAATCGTCGTCATAACCGTAGGCGATAACTTCATATTCGCCCTTGTATCTTCCGTACTCGAAACCTGCGTTAAAGCATATTCCGAGAGTAAGATCTTCATTCTTTTCGGCGATAAGTTTTTCCGACAAACCGGAAAGCCAGCCCTCTTTGTTGGGCACTTCGATATTCAGATGTCTGGCTATGACCGGAATGCACTGGTTTATGACCCAAAGTACTCTCATGTATTTTCCTTTTCACGGAGCCAGGCACGCGACGCGTGCCAGGCACCGGCTTTATGAATAGACCTTTTTCTTTATCGAGTTATATGCGCCTGCAAAAATGCTTTTCTGCGCTATCCATGTACGAAGAGGCTGAAGTGTTAAAATCATAATTCTTCTGTAATGATTCGCTTTCTTCTCGCCCATGTATTTTACTACGATTTCTCGATGCTCTGCCTTATCAAGTTTTTTGTCGGACTCTGAAAATCCTCCACCCTCATAGGATGCAACCGTAATTCCTAAATATGCGGGACGGATATTCTTTTCGAAGTAACATCTTAAAAAGAAATCGTAGTCCGCGCGGATTTTATATTTGGTATCAAGTCCGTCTCCGTCCCAAAGACTTCTTGCAAAGAAGCAGGACTGGTGATTCGGCATATGTCTGTAGCAGATTGACTCGGTGATTTCCTTTGGCTGCGAAATGATTTCTTTAGCACTCGCAAAATATGCATCTCCGTAGTAAATCATGCTGTCCGGTTTATCGGACATCTTCTCTGCGGTGTTTTTTAATACGTTTTCATCATAAAAGAAATCTCCGCAGTTCATGAATATCACATAGTCGCCTGAAGCCTTTGACACCGCAACATTCATTGCATCGTAAATGCCTTTATCTTTTTCGCTGAAAACTTTTATTCTCTCATCCTGAGGGATTGCTTTAAGACTCCCGTCCGTAGAGCCACCGTCTTTTACGATGATTTCAAAATCCCCGTGAGTCTGCGCGAGAATGTTTTCAAGCGTGTTCTTCAGTTTGTCGCCGGCATTAAAACATACCGTTATGATAGAAAAGAGCATTTTGTTTTCTCAATCTAATTTATAATCCAGTTAAAATACGGCAGGAGTCTCGTGCCGTTAAACTGACTCGAATAAAGGAAATAAACGTAGTACGCAAATCCTCCCGAAATAAGCAGAACCTTTAATACAATTCTGACCCATTTCTTCGGAATGGCATCTATGAGAATCGGAACAAGTACTATCTGGAAAATATTAAAGTAATATCCGATTCTCGATACAACCGGCAGGAATGAACAGCATATGTAAATCACCGTAGCAAAGATGTTCATGTTGAAATAAAATCTGTTCTTTTCGCTGTCTTTTATGACCTTTTTGTAAAGGATAATCGCGAAAATCAGAACGCCGATGCATCTTGCAATATTTGTGTAACTGACTTCTCCCGTATCGTAAATCGTGTTCTCGTACTGAGGGTAAATCAGGAAAACCAGTCTTCTGTAAACATTCGGAATGATGAGGAAACTGGCGGAAAAAACTCCGAGGACCGCAATCATCCAGGGTTTCCATTTAATCAGTCCGAGAGGGTAGGCCACGAGTATGATTAATATCGATATGTGGAATGTCGATGCTAAAAGTACGAGCAGCGCGAACTTCCAGAATTCTCTTCTGAAAATATATCTGACCGAGTAGAAAGCTACCGCAAATGCCAGATAACTTCTGATTGAATTAAAGCTCGATGCGTAGTAACCGAGCAGCATAAACATCGCAAACGATATTGCGAAATCTTCGCTTAATTCGTCGAGTCCTTTTATGAATAAAAGAATCGTAACGAACGCAACTATCGCAAAGATGATGATGTACTGCTTTCCGTCGTATCCGAAGAGATGCTGTACTATCTTTACCAGAATGTTAAAGCCGAATTCGGTGGCTACAGATTTATCCCTGTTCTGTGCGAGAAGATTAAAGATTGAAGTGTAACTCCAGTAATCTCCTCCGACCGCAATTCTGGTGGCCGATACCGCAAAGAGCAAAAAGAAAATCATTACGTATATTAACTTGTTAAAAGCACGGCCCCTCGAACGGTTCGGATCTTCGAAAAAAGACTTGTCGTACTTTTCGACTTTGCTGTCAACAAAGAATCCGAGCGCAATCGTTATTGCCGCAAGCACCAGGTAAACCGCCATCAGACACCCTTTTTCTTTATTTCAAAGCCTTCCTTAATTCCGGCTTTCATAAGTTTGTTTGCTTTCTTACGGTCAATTTTGCCTTGGAACATTTCTTTTTTGGTTAGGATAAAACGAATTCTCCAAAGCCATGCATTTTTGCCGTAAAGGAACGCGAAAAGCACTCCTCTGTCAAAGAAAAACTTTTCGGTATAACCCTCAAACCACGTGGAGGATCTCGGAATTTCACTTCCGATATGCGTTTCGGTCGCATACATCGAAATACCGCTTTTATACGCATCTCTTAAAAAGAGTGAATCTTCGCCGTTTGAATATTTCGCGCCTCCGCCGAACAGTTCGGAAAATCTTATTTTCTTGTCTAAAAGCACAT
>CAMYYF010000183.1:0-3598 GCA_947303375.1 uncultured Lachnospiraceae bacterium | reverse complement strand
GGAGGGATACCGATACCGCCACCCATGAGCACTATGCATTTGCCCTTTACTTCATCAACGGGGAAACCGTTTCCAAGGTTTGCAAGTAGTCTTACCTTATCGCCTTTTTTAAGAGAAGAAAACTCTTTCGTTCCTTTTCCTGCTACTCTGTATACAAGTCTTGTAGCACCGTCTTTCGTTTCGCAAATACTAATCGGACGCATTAAAAGAGTATCCTTGCTGTTAGGATACACTCCCACAAACTGTCCGGGCGACGCAAAATTCGCACCTTTATTCTCAACAAGAAGGCTGAATATTCCGCTTGAAATCTCTTCCTGCGAAATTACCTTCCCTTCATCAATATTTCTGTAAAACATGTTGCCTCCTATATGTTCTTATACACAATTCGTCCGTCACAAATTGTGTACCTGATTCTTCCTGTAAGTTCTTCTCCTAAAAAAGGCGAATTGTGAGACTTCGATTTGAAATCATCTTCCGTTACAACCCACTTTTCATTCACATCAGCAATTGTGATATCTGCGGGTTTGCCAATACTTAATGTTCCGCGATCAAACTTATATAAAGCTGCGGGATTAATCGTAATCTTACTTACAACATCCGACAAACTCATTCCTGCCTCATTTACAAGATGTGTAACAGCAAGTGCGAATGCTGTTTCAAGACCTATCATTCCGCTTGGAGCTTCAGTTATGCTCTTGGCCTTTTCTTCTGCTGCGTGAGGTGCATGATCGGTTGCGATTAAATCTATGGTTCCGTCCTTAAGGCCTTCGATAATGGCCAGTCTGTCTGCTTCCTCTCTGAACGGAGGATTTAATTTGCCAAGCGTGCCTTTTTCAATCAACGCATCTTCGGTAAGTGAAAAATGCTGAGGAGTTGCTTCAGCATGAATATGCCTCGTCGGTTTCGAATTGCCTTCAGCGCTATTTTCCATAGCAAATCCTTCTGAAACTCCTTGGTTTGCCATGTCTTTCTTTAACGCGTTTCTAACAAGTTCTACACCTTCTTTTGAAGAGATATGCTGCACATCTATCATTCCGCCTTCTTCGAGCGCTATCTGTAAATCTCTTTTTATAAGACTTATTTCCGCTTCTCTGGGCGAGCCGTATACACCATAAAACTCACTTGCTTTGCCGTGATTGATGCCGTTGTTTTTTATGAGCGTTTTATCTTCTTCGTGAAGGCTGACGGGATAATCTTTCGCTTTCCTGAATGCTTCGCGTAAAATGTTTTCATCCATCAGAGGAATGCCGTCATCGGTAAATCCGACTGCGCCGTGTTTAATCATTTCGTCGAAATCCGTGAGCTTCTCGCCCTTTAAACCGTAGGTTACGGTTGAGCAGGATTCGACTTTTATGTCAGTCTCTTTTCCTTTGTTTAAAACGTAATCCAAAGTCTCGGGAGTATCCACCGTGGGTTTTGTGTTACACATTAAAACAACGGTCGTATATCCGCCTGCTGCCGCTGCTTTGGCGCCTGTGTAAATATCTTCCTTGTATTCAAATCCGGGATCTCTGAAATGTGAATGAACATCTATAAAGCCGGGCATTACAACAAGGCCCGTTGCATCTATAATCTCTTCATCCGATATGTCCGCATTATCGGACATATTGTCTTTTATGATCACATTCGTTATGATACCGTCTTTGACAAAGATATCTCCGATGGCGTCTGTTTGGTTTGCAGGATCGATTATTCGACCGTTCTTTATTATCATGTAAGTCTCCGCCTAGTACTGAATATATTTAAACTCTTCAATGCTTTCTTTATATGTCTTTGCTTTGCGACCGTTAAAATATTTAATTTCAAAGCCGGACTTTTCGCCACGAGATCTAAAGTAAATTTTCTTTTTGCTCATGGCTACAATATCGGTATCAAGACTGCTGCCGATGTCTTTTATGTTCTTGCCGTCGAAAAGTACAATCTTGTAGAATCCGTCGTCGTCCTTAACCTGATATGCGAAGACAAAATCATCGCCGTACTCGGTCTTTTTAAGGCTGCCGGGTTCAATATTTCTTGCAACAAGTTTTTCTCTTTCGTAGAGGTCTTTCTTTCCGCCGCCGTCATCCTTTAATACGAAGATATATCCTTCACCGATATATTCGACGCTGTCAACATTTGCGGTCTCGTTTACAACCTTTTTCTCTTTGCCAAAACCCTTGGCTGAAACGGAATAAACCGAGCTGGTATTCTTGTCGGAATCAACGTCCAGGAAGTAAATATGCTTGGAATCCGCGCCCACAATCTGCGTGAATGAACCGGTTTCAAATTCCTTAAAAGTATAAACTTTATCCTTGTTTACAAATTCCCATTTGCCGTCTTTATAAATCATAAAAGAAGCATAACCCAAAGTTGCACCGTAGACATTCTGACCATTATCGGTAACCTTAACGGCTTCTTTTGCCTTGCCGTTGTAATACCAGAGTGCGTTCTTGGAGTCGTTAAAATATATGATGGGTTTCTTTTCTTTATGTGCGAAATAAACCTTTGAGGCATCTTCGCTTAAAAGAAGTGAAGGCTTACCCTTTTTGCCGACGTAAAGGCTGGATTTTTTGAAATAGTAAACAGTCTTTAATTTTTCATCGGCGCATTCAAATGATGTGACTGCGGTATCAATTACTTCAAGCGATTCCTGATCGCCTATTTTCATGCGCTTCAAATCACCGTCGTATGTGAAGAATGCAACTTCGGTTTTCTTTTTGTTTAAAACAAATTTCGAAACCGATTCGCCGATTAAGTTTGTTTCATCCTTTTTCACATTGTATGTGTAAAGACCGTTGCCCGAGATAAAGATGATGCTTCCTTTATCAAGGATTTCATATCTTCTTACGTTTTTCTCTATGGACTTTTTGTTCTTGCCGTATTTGTCGGTTACGAAAATCTCATAGTTTCCGCCGTCGGGAACCGCGTAGTAGTAATACTTTCCGTCATAGCCCATCTGAACATAAGGACTGCCGGTATTCCATACGATATCATCGCTCGACTTTGCAAGCACGTTGTCTTCGATTAGGCCCTTCGTGCCGTACTTATTGCTTGCATAGTAAACTATCGTACCCTGTGTAGCGTTCTTGTATATATTATGCTTTACAATGCCAAACGCAATTACACCTGCGAGAATTGCAACGATTACAAGTGCAATGATAATGCCAAGCTGTGCTCCGGCGCTTTCTTTTTCCTTCTGATCCGCACTCTTAACCTTTTTAGTTTTTGCAGGTGCCGCTGCGGGCTCTGCGGTTTCTTCTTTTACTTCCGCTACAGGAGCATCGGAGGGTGTTACGTCTTTTATCTCTCCTATTAAAGCATCATCGGGAACTTTCTGCGCTGCTTCGAAAAGTTTCTCTTCTCTCTTTTCAAAAGTATCCTTCTTTTCGTCGCTTGTGATTGCCTCTAATATGCGGTTAAAATGCATGCCGTTTGAAGCTTTTATGAGCACCGTATCGTCTTTCTTTACATAGGTGTTAAGATTTTCTATTGCTTCATCAACAGTCGCGAAATAAAGCACCTCTGTGTTTGATTTAACGGCTGACTCGGAAAGTGCCTTATCATACATTTTCTTTGAAAGAGGTCCGACGCAGACAATTGTGTTGATGCCTTTTTCTAC
>CAMYYF010000182.1:0-3611 GCA_947303375.1 uncultured Lachnospiraceae bacterium | reverse complement strand
ATCATGTCGGCGATTTCATAGATATCGTCCACGAAAGGACATATAACTCTGATACCTGCCACGTCATGTATTTCATCCTGAATGTTATCGAATGAAAACTCTAAGTTTTTTCTGTTTAATTTATCCCGTATGCTCTGTATAGTTTTGATTCTTGAGTAAATCGCATGAATAGGATTTCTTTTATTTTTTATCTGAAGTTCTTCGTTTAAGACTTCGAATTTGGTACGAATCTCCTTAATCGCACAGGAATACTTGGTCATGAGTTCTTTATACTGATCGAGAACCTGTACAAGTTCTTCGCCCGAAAGCTGGTCCTTAAGCTCGTTGATCAGCATAATGTTTTCTTCGCTTTGCATCGTAAAACCCCCTTGATTACTGTACTTATTTTATCATAGAGACTGTTAAAAGTGTATAGCAATTATGTAAAATTTGTGTTAACATATGGTGTGGCTTTTTAGCCCTTATAGTAATAAACGAAGAAATGTATATGGTATAAAATCAGGCTAAATTCAAATAACTTTAAGGAGATACATTGAAATGCTTGAATTAAAAAATGTTTCTTATGAAGTGTCGGAAGAAAACGACAACAAAGAAATATTAAAAGACATCAGTTTTACAATCGATGAAAGATTTGTTGCAATCACCGGACCTAACGGCGGCGGCAAATCAACACTTGCCAAACTAGTGGCAGGAATCATAAAACCCACATCCGGAAGGATTTTCCTTGACGGAGAAGATATCACGGATTTAAGCATTACCGACAGAGCAAAAAGCGGTATCAGTTTTGCTTTTCAGCAGCCCGTAAGATTCAAGGGTATTACGGTAAAAGATCTTATCAGATTTGCCGTAGGACATGATATTTCGACTACCGAAGCATGTGCATACCTTTCCGAAGTCGGTCTTTGCGCGAAGGATTATATCAACAGAGAATTAAACGCATCACTTTCAGGCGGCGAAGCCAAAAGAATCGAAATTGCGATGACAATGGCAAGGGGAACATCGCTTTCAATCTTTGACGAGCCCGAAGCAGGCATTGACCTTTGGAGTTTTCAGAGTCTTATCAAAGTCTTTGAACATCTTCACGAGAAGGCAGGCGGAAGCATAATCATTATTTCGCATCAGGAGAGAATCCTTAATATTGCGGATAAGATTATCGTTCTTGCGGACGGACAGATCAAAGATATGGGAACGAGAGATGCAGTTTTACCCGGACTTTTAATGAACGGTCCGGCATGTGAAAAACTGACAGAAAAATTGTAGGAGGCCGAGATGGATAAAATTACCAAAGAATTACTCGAACAGGTTGCCGGTCTTCACGAAATCCCCGTTGGTGCTTATAACATCAGAAAAGACGGTGAGCTTTACGGAAGAAACGTATCGGCAAATATTAATATTGTTACCAAAACAGACAAGCCCGGAATTGACATTATCGTAAAAGACAACACAGTCAACGAAAGTGTTCATATTCCCGTTATTATCGCACAGTCAGGTTTAAAAGAAGCTGTTTACAACGACTTTTTTATCGGCGAAAACTGTGACGTTACGATTATCGCAGGCTGCGGTATTCACAACGGAGGAAAGGATGCGAGCGAGCATTCGGGCATTCATTCCTTTGATGTAGGCAAAAATTCAAAAGTTAAATATGTTGAGAAACACTACGGACAGGGCGAAGGCACGGGCGAGAGAATCATGAATCCCCAGACCAACATCCTTCTTCGCGAGGGCTCTTACATGGAAATGGATACCGTTCAGATAGAGGGTATCGATTCCACCAAGCGTGAGACCAGAGCAAAGCTTATGGATGATGCAAAACTTGTCATAAAAGAAAAAATCATGACGCACGACAAACAGCATGCGGAGACGGATTTTAGCGTAGATCTCGACGGTGTAAATTCAAGCGCAGACCTCGTATCAAGATCTGTAGCAAAGAATGAATCCACACAGTTCTTCAGATCCGAGATAAACGGAAATGCAGAATGCCACGGACACAGTGAGTGTGATGCGATTATAATGGATAATGCATCCGTTAAAGCACTTCCCGCACTTACCGCCAACAATGTGGAAGCTTCACTTATTCACGAAGCTGCCATCGGTAAGATTGCAGGCGAACAGTTAATCAAGCTTATGACGTTAGGCTTAAGCGAAGAAGAAGCTGAAAAAGAAATAGTCGCAGGATTCTTAAAGTAAGTTTATAAAGTGCCGGCGTGTGACGTCGGCACTTGTTTATTTTGGAGAGTGATATGAAAAAAGGCAGTGATTTTGTTAAAAACTTAATACTGTGCATCGTTTCTTTTATGAGCATTATAGTGGTATTTGCGGTGGGAATGATTTTCATAAAAGATGCAGCAGACGAAATAGGCCTCATGGAAAAAGGTTACAGGAATCTTTGCCAGGTAAATGTTTATGCGGGCATTAAAAACGGCCGCGGAATCGTCATTGATACTACCGAAGATTATATCGATATAGTTACATCCAAGCACCTTGTAAGTGAAGAAAACAAAGTCAGTATCGAGTTTGGAAATAAGGGAAAGGTCGATGCCGAAGTCGTGTATTATTATCTTAATACCGATGCTGCGATAATAAGGGCTATGAGGGAAGATTCGGACTTTTATATTAAAGGCGCAAAAGCTCCCGAGATTATGTCAAAAAGTGATTATGAATCAATACCTTTAAGCAGAAGCGTTTATTATTCCAAAGATATTTATGATGTTTCTCTGGATGTCGCAGAAGGAAAATGGCTTTCTTCGGATGAATTTGTCTATGAATTAAGTGAAGACGTCGGACTTTTTATGGGAGATGTTCTTCCGGGAATGTCCGGCGAAGGTCTTTTTGACGGGGAAGACAGATTAATCGGAATGATTATAGCAGCTAACGAAACCGAAGGTGCGGTAATCCCTGCGTATGAATTAAGAAACGAATATATGAGTTTTAAGATTGCTGAGTAAAAGGAAAAAGAAAATGAACAATACCCTTAAATATTTTAAAGAAATATGTGCGATACCTCACGGTTCATACAATATTGATAAAATTAGCGACTATCTCGCAGATTTCGCTCATAAAAACGGTCTTAAGTACAGACAGGATGATCTTAAAAACGTCATCATTTGGAAAAGTGCGTCCGAAGGTTACGAGAACGAGCCCGGAATCATTCTTCAGGGTCATATGGATATGGTGGCCGTAAAAGATGAGGGCGTAGAACTTGATCTTGAAAAAGACGGTCTTATCTTAGAAGAAAAGGACGGCTATCTGTACGGAAAAGGCACATCGCTTGGCGGAGATGACGGAATAGCCGTTGCAATGGCACTTGATATTTTAACAGACGATTCATTATCGCACCCTTCGCTTGAATGCATTTTTACGGTCAACGAAGAGGTCGGAATGGACGGTGCGATGGGCATCGACTTATCTGACATAAACGGTAAATATCTTATAAACATCGATTCTGAAGAAGAGGGCGTGATTACAACATCCTGCGCAGGCGGCGTAAGGCTTCTTTCCCTGCTTGAATGTAAAAGAGACGTAAAAAGACAAGGCACATTGTATTCCGTTGAATTTAAGGGCCTTAAAGGCGGTCATTCGGGTACTTCCATCCATGAGGGCAGGGCAAATGC
>CAMYYF010000181.1:0-3616 GCA_947303375.1 uncultured Lachnospiraceae bacterium | reverse complement strand
GTTGACGAAGCTGATGCAGAAGAAGTTGATTCAGTGGACGCTGATGCAGAAGAAGTTGATTCAGTGGACGCTGATGCAGAAGAAGCTGACGTAGAAGTTTCAGAAAATGAAGAAGATGATGCATTAGATGCAGAAATTGACGAAGTTGAAGCAGAAGAAATTGATACTGAAGAAGAAGTATCGATAGCAAATGAACTTGAGATTGTTAAGAATGGCTGGGAAAAGCAAAGCGACGGATCCTATAAGTATTACGAGAATGGTGTTGCAGTAACAAGTCAGGTTAAAAAAATCGGAAATGATTATTTCGGATTTGATTATTACGGAATAATGTATGACGATGAAGAATTTGGTTTTTATAATGAGGATGAAGACAATTATTGTTATTATCGTGCAAAAAAGGGCGGATACCTTTACGTCAATTCCTGGTATGAGAGTGAATATGGATACGACAAGTATTATTACGGAGCAGGCGGATGTGCAAACGTAGGAAATGCTGTTTTAACTATAGGCGGAGTGAAATATTTATTCTATGACGGCGGATACCTTAGTATCTGTGGAAGAACCGAAATAAACGGTGTTATATATATTTCTGACGAGTACGGCAAGGCATATACACTGAAAAAAGGCGGCTGGTCCAAGGTCGGAGAAGACTGGTATTATTTAAGGGCAGATGGCAGTTATGATGAAAAAGAGCCCTTCCAGGAAGGCGGAAAGTATTATTTCTGGGAATATGACGGAAGAGTGCTGTGTGACGACATTGATTCTGCTGATGGTTATGCTTACCGTGCCAAGGCCGATTGTTCCCTTTATGTAAATGAATGGTACACCAATGCATATGGAGATCTATATTATTATGGTGCGGAAGGAAAGGCACCTTATGATTATAGTGTACAGACGATTGGCGGAAAACAGTATCTTTTCACCGATTGGGGTAGACTATATGCTGATGGCTCGGCTACTGTTGATGGAGTAAATTATATTTCAGATGAAAACGGTATTGCGAAAAAGACTCCACAAAACGGATGGCTTCAGTTTGGTAAGTACTGGTACTATTTTGAGAACGGGGAAGCAGTTAACGGTAAGATTAAGAAAATAGGCAGTTTTTATTATGGCTTTGATTATAGCGGTCATATGTATGCGGATGAATCTTTCGGTTTGAACCTTTATGATGAACACGATGATTATCAGGGCTATTATGAGTATTATGCGGACGCAGACGGACATCTTTATCTCAACAAATGGAGACTGGATGAAGGCGAATGGTATTATTATGGCGCTGATGGAGCGAAAGTTAAGGGCTGGAAGACAATAGCCGGTACAAAGTATTTCTTTAGCGAAGGCAGTTCTTATAATTACGATTCCGGAAGAATGATGAGATCCTGCTATGTTCTGGATGGAAATGATATTTATCGCTTGGGTTCTGACGGCGTTGCAAAGAAGATAAGTAATCCGAACAATCTGTTTTATGATGTGTACGAGAATTTCGCCGTATATTATGAGAACGGAACGCTTATAAAGAGTGCATGGAGAAAAATAAACGGCAAGTATTTCTATTTTGATTCATACGGAAAGGTTGTTCGTGGACAGGTCAGAAAGATTGCGAATGCATTCTATGCTTTTAATACTGACGGAACCATGGCAACAAAAGGCTGGGTAAAAATTGACAATTATACTTACTATGTAGTAAATGATGATGGAAATCTTGCTAAAGGCGAACAAAAGATTGGTGGTAAATATTATTATTTTTATGATAATGGTCAAATGATGACCGGAATCATCAACTATAATAACAAGCTTTATTTCCTCAATCCTGACGGTTCTTGGGCAGCAACAGCAAAAGAAGGCTGGAACAGTGTTCAGGGAACTTGGTATTATGTAATAAATGGCAATCTTACTCGCGGACGCGAGCTTGAATTAGCCGATGGAACATACTATTTTAATTACTACGGAGCAATGGTAAAAAATGATGTTATAAATCATAAGTATTATGGTGCTGACGGTAAACAGGTTACCAAGAACGGTTGGTATAAAGTTGGAACTAAATGGATTTATATCAAGAATGGTTCAATGTATTATGGCGATATTTATGAGATTAACAAGACTGAGTATGCCTTTGGTTATGAAGGCTATCTTATTACAAACGACTGGTTTGAAGGTGTTTATTATAATGCTGACGGTATTGCTGTAAAGAGAAACTCTATTAAAGACGGATGGCAGCTTTACGGCGGAAGATATTTTTATTATAAAAACGGTTCTTTAGTACGCAATACATGGGTTGGCGATTATTATATCGGTTCTAACGGATATATGCTGACGGAACGGTTTACTCCTGACAATTATTATGTCGGAAAAGACGGAAAGTATGTTAAAAATACCATTATTGAAGGTTATGTTATTAAGTCTAACGGAAAGATTGCAAGTAATGAATTCGTGACCATTGGCAGTAAGAAGTATTATGCGATGGAAGACGGTTCTGCCTGTTCTTATGAAGCATATGTAATCGGAAAGAATCTTTATCAGTTTAAGATTACTTATGTTGACGGATATTCAGTTGGAGAGTACGTAAAGACTCTTACAAACGTACAGAACAATAAGTGGTATCAGTTAGGAAATAAATGGGCATATGTCAGAGACGGTCAGGTTATTTTAAACGGAATAGCCGAGATTGGTGGAGCAAATTACAATTTCATTGATGGTGTGATGGTGCCTTATAGCATGACGGATGTATCTGTTTCCGGCGAATACAATGGTTACCCTAACACCAGAAGAGTGACTTATTTCGGAAGTGACGGAAAAGAAGTAAAGAACCTGTCAGGATGGGTAGACGGATATTATTACGGAGCCGATCATAAGACAGCTTATGGATGGGTTCAGGTAAACGGTAAACTTTACTATGGATATTCGAACTCCGGAAGAAGTGAATATGAATTCGTGAACGGAAGTATCTATCAGTTTGATACTAAAACGGGTGCTTACAAAAATGAAGTATACAAATATAACGGATGGCTTCAGCTTGGAAGCGACTGGTACTATTTCGAAAATGGGCTTGCTGTTTCCGGTGCAAAGACAATCGGAAAAGCTACTTATGCTTTCGATTACTATGGTCGTATGTTGACAAATTGTATAGCTGAGTTTGAAGGTGAACGCTATTATGTAAATTCAGAAGGCATTATTGATACAACACCCGGATTCAGAACGGTTGACGGTAAGCTTTATTACTTTGATAAGAATGGCAAGGCTCTTTCGGGAATTCATGTAATTAACGGAAAAACTTATTATTTAGGTGATTCCTATTATGGTTATTACTAAGCAATAACTGATAGAAAAACCAGAGAAGGATGGCATGAAAGTGCCATCCTTCTTTTTAGATATTTTTCATGATTATATTGTCCTGTTTGTTTTTTGAAATAATTAGTACATTTTTGTCATATACATGGTAAAATTAATGTAGTTGTTTAAAGTTTTTATTATCAAAGAAAAAAGCATAAATGACAATGTATAAAGGAGGAAATTATGCAAAAAAGTAATGTAAAGAATGCAATAGTGAGAACAATAGCATTCGTTTCGGCGACTGCTATGCTTTCAACTTCATTCAGTACGATTTCGTTTGCAAAGG